>CACZSM010000137.1 GCA_902783815.1 uncultured Ruminococcus sp. | reverse complement strand
ATATGACATCCGGAGATATTGCCGATCGAATATGCCATAGCTACAATAACAAGACCAAACGCCAGTGCCGTCATAAAGTAGGCGGCATTTGGCTGGTCGGAGCAGCCCAGAGCGACAGCGGTTCCGCAGCCGAGCAGAACGAGTACGAAAGTGCCGATAAATTCGGCGAGACATTTTTTAAACAGTGCCATAAAAAAGCACCTCCTGTAAAAAATTTTATCCGCCGCAGCAGATAATGGATTATCATTATCATATCACAATACGGCGGAAAAATAAACAAATTTTCGTAAATTATGCAGTGATAATTATGCACAATGTTTTTTATCACTGCAAGCATGACAGTCGGAGCAGCAGCCGCAGCCGCAGCCGTGATTTTTCTTACTTTTGATAGTAACGAAAACCGCCCTGATAATGATAACGGCAAGGACTGCCACGATAATATAATCTATTGTACTCATTAAACCGCCCCCAAAACAAGCAAGCCGATATTCCAAAGTGCAAGAGAAGCCGTCCAGGCGATTGCGCACTGCCAGATCACGACTATAAAAGCCCATTTTCTTCCAAGTTCTCTTCTGACTGATGCCACAGCTGCAACACAAGGAGTATAAAGCAGAGAGAATACTAAAAGAGAAGCAGCCGTAAGAGAGGTCATAACAGAAGTGATATTTTCCCCATACAGTACCTGAAGAGTTGATACAACGCTTTCCTTTGCCATAAAACCGCTTGCAAGAGAGACAATTATTCTCCAGTCGCCGAGGCCGGTAGGTGTCATTATCGGGACGAAAACCCCGGCGATCTGTGCAAGGATACTTTTCTCCTGATCTTTTACGAGGTTAAAGCCCATATCGAAGCTCTGCAGGAACCAGATAACAACAGTTGAGATAAGGATTATTGAAAAAGCCCTTTGCAGGAAGTCCTTTGCCTTTTCCCACAGAAGCTGAAGTACATTTCTTGCTCCGGGCATACGGTAATTAGGGAGTTCCATAACAAAAGGTATTGGTTCGCCCTTGAATATCGTACTTTTATAGACGAGAGCCGCCAATATACCTGTTATTATTCCCAGGAGGTACAGACCTATGATTATAAGTGCGCTGTACTGAGGAAAGAAAGCATTTACAAAAAAGGCATATATAGGAAGTTTAGCCGTACAGCTCATAAAAGGTGTCAGGAGGATAGTCATTTTCCTGTCACGGTCGCTTGGCAGAGTTCTTGTTGACATAACCGCCGGGACTGAGCAGCCGAAGCCGATAAGCAGTGGAACGATGCTTCTTCCGGACAATCCGAACTTTCTCAGCAGTTTATCCATAAAAAATGCCACTCTTGCGATATATCCGCTGTCCTCCAGGAGTGAAAGGAAGAAGAACAGGATAATGATTATCGGCAGGAAGCTGAGAACACTTCCGACGCCGGAGAACAAGCCGTTAATGATAAAGCTATGCAGGACTTCATTTGCGCCGACATTTTTAAGAAATACATCTGTCAGACCCTTGAGCCAGTCTATACCATTTTCAAAAAGCTCCTGCATCCAAGCGCCGATAACGCCGAAGGTCAGCCAGAAAACGGCTGCCATTATTATTATGAAAGAAGGAATAGCGGTATATTTTCCTGTAAGGACATTATCTATTTTTCTGCTGCGGATATGCTCTTTACTTTCGACAGCCTTTGTCATCACCATATTGCTGAGATCGAGTATAAACGAATAGCGCATATCAGCAATAGCCTCTGCGGCTTCAAGACCTCTTTCCTTTTCGAGCTGCTGGACGATATGTTCGATCATATGTTCTTCATTTTTATCGAGGTCAAGTTTTTCAGTTATCAGCTTATCACCCTCAACGATCTTTGATGCTGCGAAGCGAAGCGGCAGACCTGATTTTTCCGCATGATCCTCAATAAGATGACACACAGCATGGAGGCATCTGTGAACGGCGCCGCCATTCTGATCCTTACTGCAAAAATCGTGGCGAACGGGTTTTTCCTGGTAGTAAGCCACATGGATGGCGTGATCCACAAGTTCCTCTATACCCTCATTTTTTGCCGCAGATATTGGTACAACGGGTACTCCGAGGATATCCTCCATTGTATTTATATCGACGCTTCCTCCGTTTGAGGTAAGCTCATCCATCATATTAAGTGCCACGACCATAGGTATATTCATTTCAAGCAGCTGCATTGTAAGATACAGATTACGCTCTATATTTGTCGCATCCACGATATTAATGATCGCGTTCGGCTTTTCATTTATTACAAAATCACGGGAGATAAGTTCTTCCTTACTGTATGGCGACATTGAATATATACCGGGAAGATCCGTTATCAGAGTATCGTTATGTCCTTTTATGCAGCCGTCCTTTTTATCAACGGTAACTCCCGGAAAGTTACCGACATGTTGTTTTGAGCCTGTAAGACGGTTAAAAAGAGTAGTTTTGCCGCAGTTCTGATTTCCAACGAGGGCAAATTTCATAATTGTACCCTCTGGCAGAGGTTCGCCGCTGCCTTTCGGATGATATTTTCCGCTTTCGCCAAGACCGGGGTGTTCAGCTTTTTTCTTTTTTGTTTTATCCTTAGCTGATTTTTCAGATTTCTTTACTGGTTCAACATCTATTTTTTCTGCATCCGCAAGACGAAGAGTTAGTTCATAGCCATGCAGACGCAATTCTACAGGGTCGCCCATAGGCGCGAATTTCACGAGAGTAATTTCCGTTCCGGGAATTATACCCATATCAAGGAAATGTTGTCTTATAGCGCCCTCACTTTTAAGACCTGTGACCCGTACAGTTTCATTTACCTTAGTTTCCTTTAGTGTTGCCATATTTCCCTCCACAATACAAAGCCTCTGTTGGCTTTATACGCAGCCGATAGTTCACTTCATCTTACCGTCTGCCTAATTGAATATATCACATCTGACCTCATTTTGTCAAGCCGGCGCAGTGCCTGCGGTGCGTGACCGCACTGGACAATGTTTCTCCTGCGCGGCTTCTGGAGCTTAATTTTAGTAAGTAACATACATAATTATTTCTGTGTCCGTTGATTTCTCCATGTCGGCGTCCGCCGACAATGGTGCTTTGCGGTTCTTAAATAAACAACTATAAATGAGCAAATTTCAAATTCTTCGTGAAACTGCACAAATGCCGCAATTCCCGACCCCT
>CACZSM010000136.1 GCA_902783815.1 uncultured Ruminococcus sp. | reverse complement strand
GACTGTAATTAACGGATTAGTATACAGAGCTAGGAAATGCAAGAATGAAGAATGCTGATAAAGGAATAATTGTCCACCACATATATGTCACCTCCTCTCATTTGATGATCATTATTTATTGTTTTGCTTTCTGAAAATATAATATCAAATACTGAAATATTATGTTTAAAAAAATGTCCCTTGACGATTAGTTGAAATTTATGTAATAATAAATGCAATATAAATTACTTAACTTGAGGAGAAAGAAAATGGCTTATATGGATACTAACGCATTTTTAGAGAAATACAATAAACTACTGTGTATAATTTGAAACGAAAAAAATAAAATTTATGGAGGAAATACAATGAACAACATAGCAGACACAAATATCTTGAGAGAAGATTTTGATGCACTTCTTAATGACAGCCGATTTCTGGACACAGACGATGAAAACAGTATACCCTACATTGCGGACAATATTGAAGTTTTTCTTAGTAAGTACATCGAATTTTGTCGAAAAATAGCAATGGGCAGACGTGAAAAGATAAAACAAATAATGAGTAGTCTGGGTGTTTTACCTGGAAACTGTCAGAACACAATCGTAGAAAAAATACAGCAGATGATGAATGAATGTGGCTGTAATTTGTCTGATGAGGAGAAATCTATTATTAAATGGAACGAAAATCCGAATTCTTCTGACGTTTTTTCATCTGTCCCCAAAAAAGATGCTGTAAAAAAATGGCTGAGTGATACAGGTGCGAGAAATCCAAACAGAATGTATCTGTACAAAATAGCGTTTGCATTGGGACTGAGGGCATATTATCCGAATGAGATAGAAACGGATACATCAGATGAGTACAAGACATCTGTCAACTATTTGTTCAATAAGATCTATAATCAGAGATACTGTACAAGAACCTATTATGAGCTGATATTTATTTTCTGCCTGAAAAACGGAAAGGATTATCTGACGGCAATGAAAATGATTGCTCAATATCTGAAAGCCCCCAAGACTGACAGCATCCAATTAAATAGCAATGAAAATAATACGCTGTATATTGTTCAGCAAAGCTCAACGGTTGATGAAAGCGAATTTGTAAGTTTTCTTGTTCGGATAACACCGCTCCTGAATGACAAATATTCTTCTGTATTTTCACAGCTTGAAGAAACAATAGAATATTTTGCTGATGAAGATGTCATGCAGGAATTTGAAGACAAATACTCCACATCAACACATATGAACGATATGCTTACGGCTTATGATGAGAATAAATACATTGATTCTGAGTATAAAAACTATATGAATCTGGGAGAAAAAGTTCTCATTAGTGAAACAGTCAAAAAAAGGCTTATGTTTTTTGACAATCGTATGAAAATATCATCAGCTCTTTTTGATTATACAATAAAACCGAATAATGAGGATTCTCTTCTTTCGGAATTAAAGAACCTTGAAATTTCAGAGTCTCTTTACCGTCATATAAAGAATACCGCCTCTGAAAGTATCACTGCAAAATTCGGAACGGATAGTCAGCAGTATTTTTCTGATATTATTGGCGATATTATAATGACTGCAAATAATATATATAATCCTGATATTATAAACCGTACAGACAACGGTGATGGTACATATTCATGGCAGACAAAAGAAAAAAATATATATTTAAGCCATGAGCAGATTTACAAAAAATTAAGAAGTGCTCTTATAACAGCCCATTTCTTTTATTATTGGTCTGATCCTGATTCTGAATTGAGTTATGATGGTTATATCAAGGAGATAGAGCAAATCCTCATAGACAGCTTTTATCAGCCTATGTACATTAAGAACAGTTTTGATTGTTTCTTTATGCTTTGTGCTAAAACTGTTGAACCTATTGATTCCTACTATAGTGTGTTCAATCAAATATTTTATATCTACGATGATTTCCAGAAAGAATTCACATCATCGGATATAGCAAAGGAGTTTGATGAATACAGTAAATATACATTGAGCGAGAAAGCAGTTTTGGACGATATTGTAGAACTCGATCTGCTTCATCCGATCGATCAAAAGGAAATACAGGAAAAAATAATAGAAATAATCAAGCATTTTGCTGATAGAAGGGACAATAATTAAAAGCATAGATATATATACAGATGTATAATTAGTCATAGTAATTTCAATATAAAGGAGAATTAAAATGACTATTGCGGAGCGACAAGAATTAAAAACAGGCACAAGTCTGTCATTAGACGGCAGAAAATGTATGATCCTCGAAGTAATGGGTGCGGGTACCTCGTGCATTGCCTATAAAGCACAAATGGAGCTTACAATTGAGGGAAAAACTGCGTCAAGAACTATTGTACTAAAAGAGCTTTATCCTTCACATCAAAATATTATCAGAGAAAAAGATAATTCTCTAATCATTCCTGCTAATTTCCAAACTGCATTTGAAGAAGAGTCCAAAAGTTTTGTCGAAGCAGCCATACTTCAATTTGAATTTCACAATGAAGAAGAACTGACCAATTTTACTTCTGATATTGAGATTGTATATAAGCTTAACAATACTCTTTATTCCATTACAGGCATTGTTTCAGGAAAATCCTATGATAAAATAAATCCTGAAAATATCACTTCTATTTTGAAGGTCGGAGAATCATTGTCCTATGCAATTTCATATTATCATAGGAAAAATTATCTCAATCTTGATATTAAGCCGTTAAACATCTTCTATGAAAATCTTCCAGGAGATAATGTAGCAATCAAGCTTTTTGACTTTAATACGGTGTGTACCAAAGAGGAAGCATTACAGGGAAAATTTTCCTATTCAGAGGGATATGCAGCCCCTGAAGTGAAAGCTGCTAAAAAGGGCGGCGGTAATTTTTCAGATGTCGGAGAACAAGCGGATATTTACTCTATCGGAGCTGTTATCTTTGAGAAGATTATAGGCAGGATACCCAAAGTTGCCGATCAGAGAAAAGGAAAAAAATGGAAACTTGAAACTAATCCATATCTGAAAGAAGTCACTCCGCAACTTCAAAATGGTATTACTGAACTTTTCAGAAAAACGCTGGCAATAGACAATAAGGACAGATATTCATCTGTCAAAGAGCTGATAAAAGACCTTGACAAACTAATCGAATTGGCATCAATAAAGGTATTTTTGAAAAGTCAGAACATTTCACCATGCACTGCTAAAAACATTTATATTCCAAGAAAAAAAGCTTGCAATATCATTTATGAACGACTCAATCAGTATCATATT
>CACZSM010000135.1 GCA_902783815.1 uncultured Ruminococcus sp. | reverse complement strand
TAGATGCAAATGCTTATCCTCCGATGGTAGTTGAGCTTAAATGGAATAAGACTGCGGATGCAGCTATCGCTCAGATCAAAAACAAAAAATATCCGGATGCACTCGCAGGTTTCAATAATATCCTGCTTGTCGGTATCAATTACGATAAGGACAGCAAGGAGCATGAGTGTGTAATTGAAAAAATTGATCGGGAATAAAATAATTACGGGAAGCCGCTAATGTGGTTTCCCGTTTTATAATAATAGGACTGATGCTTCTGATATTTTATTGTCTATGTGATTTTTCCTGTGTTCCCTGTTGCCATTATTTCGGATTCGTGGTAATATTACATTGTAAGAAATTTGATAACAAACTGTAAGATGAATTGAAGTTCTGAAATGTAGGAGATATATGAATTTGCAATACATACGGTATTACTGCGGATTTTTTTATCGCCTGCGAAAAAATTGACTGACGCAAACAGATTCGTTTCCCGGTTTTTAGAGAAACCCTATATTTATTTACAATTTAGTAGATATAAAATATTCTGGAGAGGTGAATGAAACTATGTTTAAGTGCAACTATAAAACACTGAGGTTATATTTTAATGAATTTCACAATATTGAAGCAGGAAATATGCCGGAGTACGGAGAGTTTTGTCTTTTGGAATTAAAGGACGGATGTTATACGGGAGGAGAATGGCATCCGGTTGATTACAAAAATAAAAAATCTGTATCCGGAAAATTTATCCGGGGAACAGCTGATACTGTTGATGTTTCCGAAGTGTCAAAATGGCATTCACTGCAGCGCTATGATCTTACTGAATGTCTGGAAGATGAAGATATGGGATCTATAAATATGGGTCCAAAAGGCGATGGCGTCTATACCGTAGAGTTCAAGGATTTCAGGTCTTTAAAGGATAATGATTTTCCGAAAAGCGAACAATACTGTCTTCTGATACGGAAAAACGGGGAATTGGCAGCAGGCAGATGGGATCAGTGGGAGGATAAAAATAAAGGAACCTTTATTTACGCGCCGGCGCTCGGCAGTTACAGCATGGAAGAAATATGGGCATGGACTCCGCTTAGCCCGGACGATATCTTCACCGCAGAAGAAGAAAGAGAAGAAGAAAAAAGAATCGAAAAGGAACTGAATAAAAATCCGGCAGCGGATCCGGAAAAATTCCGATACGGAACGGATATTGATGTTTATTACGAAAAAGCACTTGAAAAGCTCCGTCTTGAATATCCGTGGGCGACACTGGCGCA
This sequence comes from uncultured Ruminococcus sp., assembly GCA_902783815.1. GTDB lineage: Bacteria > Bacillota > Clostridia > Oscillospirales > Acutalibacteraceae > UBA1213. The sequence goes on along the minus strand of CACZSM010000135.1, from coordinate 15,442 downwards.
GATGAAGAAAAGACCGCAGTATGTGATAGTTCCGCGTCACGGACAATATGTTTTCGGACAGGATAACGGTACATACATGGGCGAAAATGTTATCAATGAATGGACAGACGGCAGTACCGCTGATGAGTTCGTTGATTTCCTGTGTGAATATGTCAGAGAGAGCGTACAGAACTCCGAGCCAGAAGCAAAATTCAAGTATGGTAAGGACATAGAGGTATATCTTACAAAGGCATTTAATAATGTCAGAAAGGATTACCGCTGGATCGATAAAAACAAGCTAAAAAAATCGTGTCACTATGAAATAAAGCAGATCAACGGCGAATGGGAATTTGTAAGGTATTACGGAAAGGATCAATATGTTTGCGACTGCGGCACTGCGGAAAGTTTTATTGAAAGAGTGGAGAATGATTATCAGCAGGAAGCGCTAAGAGAAAATCCCGTGGTGGCTTTGTATGATGTTCCTTTCGGCAGCGTTGAAATTCACGGATGGCGCCTCGAAAAATATACATTTTTAAGGCTTCGTACCGGTGACTATAAAGTAGAAGTACAGGCAGGAGATCGTGTGACAGGAGGTACAAGGGAATTCTTTATCACGCCATATTGCTTTGAGGCAAAAACCTATGGGGAATTTCTTGATCGTTATCTTGATATTGTTCCGGGCAGTTCGTTCGGACTGAACAAGGAGGATCTTCTCCATGACAACAAGCTGAAAAAATTTCTTGGATATTCAGAATAATACTATAGGTTTTCAGAGGTTCCCTGTAGAATGTTTCAGACTATTGCGGCAGACTGTATAGTTTATTGTATTATTTCAGTTCCTGCCCTTATAGTCCTGAACATTCTGACAGCAGCATTATAATACAGCGCTTCTGCATTTGTCATAGCATATTCAAGTGTCATCGGACGGTCAACAATACAGTGCAGAGAGGAAATACCATAGTCAAATATCATTTCTGCGCCGCTGCCCAGCGATCCTGCAAGTCCGATACATGGTATGCCAAGTCTTTTGGCGTGAATACCTACACCCTGCATGACCTTTCCGCAGATGCTCTGGCTGTCGGCGCAGCCTTCTCCGGTTATTACAAGGTCAGCCCTTTTCAGCTTTTCATCAAAATCAATGAGCTGCAATACTGTTTCAATACCTGACTGCATTTTGCCGCTGAGAAATACACTCAGCGCAGCTCCAAGACCTCCGGCAGCACCAGCGCCTTCAACCATATCACAGTCAATGCCGAATTCCTTTTTTATGATATCACGGAAATTACACATTCCGTTTTCAAGCCGTTCAATGATCTCAGGAGAAGCGCCCTTCTGCTTTGCGAATGTGCGTGTTGCGCCGTTTATGCCGCAAAGTGGATTTTTTACATCACACATAACGGTTATGCTGCATCCGTAAAGCCGCCTGTCAAGACCGCTTGTATCAATATGTGCTGTTTCTGACAGATCCCTGCCAAAGCCTGAAAGCTCCCGTCCGTCCTTGTTAAGAAATCGGATACCGAGAGCCTTCATGCAGCCCATGCCGCCGTCATTGGTAGCCGAGCCTCCTATCGCAACGGAAATATCATGGCACCCGTGATCAAGAGCGTCAAGTATAAGTTCGCCTGTACCGTATGTAGTTGTGTCCATGGGGTTCCTCATATGCTCTGGCACAAGCGGCAGACCTGATGCCGCTGACATTTCTATAATTGCTTTATTGCCGTCTGTTATTCCATAGACGGCATTTATTTTTTTCATCAAGGGATCGTGTACCTCCGCAGCTGCAAGTTTTCCGTTTGCCGCAGAAACAACAGCTTCGACTGTACCCTCGCCGCCGTCAGCAACGGGTAAGCCGATACATTCACAGCCGGGAAAGACCTCTCCGGCGGCTTTGGTAAGTAATTCAATAGTCTGTGCGCTTGTCAGACTTCCCTTAAACGAATCCGATGCAAAAAGGAATTTCATTTTGTTTCACTCCCGAAACATTTTTTTACGATGTTGACGAGTACAGCTGCCCGGTTTTATTTATTCCTGAACGCTGCTTTGCGCTGAAACAGCAGATTTCATTGAACGCACATATTCACCTACATATTCAGGTGCAGATTTACCGTATTTTTCAATGATCTTTACGACAGCCGAGCCAACTATAACACCGTCTGACAGCATAGCAATTTCATGAGCCTGTGAGGGTGTGGAGATACCAAATCCAACTGCGACAGGTATGCTTGTGTATTTGCGTATAGAAGCGACAATTGAGGCAATATCTGTTTTTATCTCATTTCGTACACCCGTAACGCCAAGACTTGACACAAGGTAAATAAATCCTTCTGCTTCTTTTGCGATCATGCCTATACGGTTTTCTGAGGTAGGTGCTATCAGTGATATGAGCGCTACATTGTACTTATGACATATGGGCAGGAATTCTTCCTTTTCTTCAAACGGTATATCAGGGAGTATCAGACCATCAATACCTATTTCCGAACAGGTACTGATGAATTTTTCAGACCCGTATGAAAATACTACATTAGCATATGTCATGAATACCAATGGTACAGTAACATCTTTTCTTAGATCCCGTACAAGGTCAAAGATCTTATTTGTATTGACTCCGCCGTTGATCGCACGAATGTTTGCATCTTGTATGACAGGGCCCTCTGCAGTAGGGTCAGAAAATGGTATGCCAAGCTCTATAAGATCCGCGCCGTTTGCTGCGGCAGCCCTTACAACAGCCGCTGTTGTTTCAAGATCGGGATCTCCACAGGTTATAAAAGGAATAAATGCTTTTCCGGATTCAAATGCTTTTTTTATATTAGTCATAAATATCTTCTCCTTTGTAACGCGCTATTGCGGCACAATCTTTATCACCTCTGCCAGATACCGTGACAACGATTATTTTATCCTCAGACATTGTTGGAGCAAGTTCCATAGCGTATGCTATGGCATGAGCAGATTCTATTGCAGGTATAATACCCTCTGTTCTTGACAGGTATTCAAATGCGTTTACAGCCTGATCGTCTGTTATTGCAACATATTCGGCTCTTCCTATATCATGGAGGTATGAATGTTCCGGTCCTACGCCTGGATAATCAAGTCCTGCTGATATAGAATACACCGGAGCTATCTGTCCCATATCATCCTGACAGAAATAAGATTTCATGCCGTGGAAGATACCGAGTTTTCCTGTAGAGATAGTTGCAGCAGTTTCAAATGTATCTATCCCTCTGCCTGCCGCTTCACAGCCGATAAGGCGTACATCCTTATCCTCAATGAAATGATAGAAGCTGCCAATAGCATTGGATCCGCCGCCAACACACGCAAGTACGGCATCAGGAAGTCGTCCTTCCTTTTCCATTATCTGTTTCTTTATCTCCTTTGAGATAACAGACTGAAAATCACGGACTATTGTCGGAAACGGGTGAGGCCCCATGACAGAACCAAGACAATAATGTGTATCATCAATACGGGATGTCCATTCTCTCATTGCAGCGGAAACGGCATCTTTAAGAGTTGCTGTACCAGTGCTTACAGGAACTACATCAGCACCAAGCAGCTTCATTCTGTAAACATTAAGTGCTTGTCTTTTTGTGTCCTCTTCTCCCATGAATACGACACATTCCATACCCATAAGAGCTGCTGCTGTTGCAGTAGCAACACCATGCTGTCCTGCACCGGTTTCTGCGATAAGTCTTTTTTTACCCATTTTTTTTGCAAGCAGAGCCTGACCAAGCACATTATTTATTTTATGTGCGCCTGTATGGTTAAGATCCTCTCGTTTAAGATATATTTTAGCACCTCCAAGAGCCTTTGTCATATTTGCTGCATAGTAAAGTCTTGAAGGCCGGTTTGCATATTCATTAAAAAGTGTTTCAAGTTCATTACAAAAATCAGTGTCATTTTTTAATTGATTGTATGTTTTTTCAAGTTCGATAACGGCGTTCATCAGTGTTTCAGGGATATATTGTCCGCCGTGTATTCCAAAGCGTCCGTCAGGATTTGTCATTTTCATTCTTCCTTTCTTACAGCGGCTGCTATTGCCGCCATTTTTATTTTGTCCTTAATTCCATCAGTTTCTATACCTGAGCTGACATCGATTCCATAAGGATGCAGCTTATTTATCGCTTCCTCTGTATTTTCCGGAGTAAGACCCCCTGCAAGAAAATACGGTCTGGTAACATTTTCTGCCAAAGACCAGTCGAATACTTTTCCGTCGCCTGCGCCGGCATCAAGAAGGATCATATCAGCTGCGCTTCTCTGAGCGGCTATGACATCGCTGTTTGTCAAAATGCGAAATGCTTTGATAACAGGTTTATTTGTCATTGCCTTCAGTTCAATTATATAATCATTGTTTTCACTTCCATGAAGCTGAGCAATATCTATAATATTGCATTTCAGAAGTCTTGCAGCTTCATGGATATCTTCGTCTGCGAACACACCCACTGCTTTTATATTTTTATCAAGGCGCATCCTGAGTTCAGCAGCTTTTTCAGGCGGAATATATCGTTTGCTTTTCTTGACAAAGACAAAGCCTATATAATCCGGTTTTATTTCATTTACTGCATCTATGTCTTTGATTCTTGTAATTCCGCACATTTTTATTCTTATCATAGGTAAAAAAACCTCCGCTTTAAAAATGCCATACGAACAGATTTATATTCCCCTCAGCTGAGCGAGCTTTTTTTCTATATTTTCAGCCCTCATAAGCGCTTCGCCGACAAGTACAGCATCAACACCAGCTTTTCTGAGAGCCGCTGTATCGTCAGCGTTCTTTATGCCGCTTTCGGATACAAAAATTATATCCGATGGTATCAGTTCACGAAGTCTGCGGCTGTTTCCGGTATCCACAGAAAAATCTCTGAGATCACGGTTATTCACTCCTATTATACGGGCGCCGCATTTAAGCGCCGTATTTATCTCATTTTCATCGTGCGCTTCAACAAGTGCGGAAATCCCAAGTTCATCACATAGTTTTATGTATTCATCGAGCTGAGATTCGCTCAATATTGCACATATAAGCAATACGGCGGAAGCCCCCAGCAGCTTTGCCTGATAGATCATATATTCGTCAACGGTAAAATCCTTGCGCAGACAGGGGATAGAAACAGAATGAGATATTTCTTCAAGATATCTGTCATTTCCAAGAAACCATACAGGTTCAGTAAGCACTGATATACAGTCTGCTCCGGCGCGTTCATATTCTGCCGCGATCTTCATATATGGAAAATCCTCCGAAATAATACCTTTTGACGGAGATGCCTTTTTGCACTCACATATAAATGATAATTCCGGTTTGCGAAGCGCTTTTTCAAAGTCAGCATTACTCTTTGGCAGCGTTGAAACTATGTTTATCAGTTCCTGTAATGACATATTTTTTTTATATTCTTCACAGCGTTCTTTTGAACTTTCTGCAAGCTGATCGAGAATTGTCATTATTATTCCTCCGGTCTTGTGCTTACTTCAATAAATTTTTTCAGAACCTCTGCAGCCTTGCCTGAATCTATGAGATCAGCGGCAAGAGAGATACCCTTTTCCATACTTTCTGCTTTTCCGGCGATATATAGTGCTGCTCCTGCATTCATTAATACTGCATTGCGGCGTGCGCTTTTTTCGCCGTTCAGTATTGCAAGTGTCAGCTGAGCATTTTCTGCAGGCGTACCGCCTTTGAGTTCATCCTTTTTACAGCGTTCAAAACCGAATTGTTCAGGAGTAATCATATATGTTTTGAACCAGCCGTCCTTTATTTCACAAACCTTTGTAGGTGAGCTGAGAGATATCTCATCAAGCTTATCTGTTCCGAAAACTACCATACCTCTTTTTACGCCAAGATCAATAAGTACCTGTGCAAGAGGTTCTACAAGATAATCATCGTAAACACCGAGAAGCTGCATTGATGGTGATGCAGGGTTTGTAAGCGGGCCAAGTATATTGAATACAGTACGGAAGCCAAGTTCTTTGCGTATTGCGCCGACATATTTCATTGATGTATGGTATTTCTGAGCGAAGAAAAAGCACATACCGACTTCGTTAAGTAGTTCTATACAACGATGAGGGCTTTGTTCTATATTCACTCCAAGAGCTTCCAGACAGTCAGCAGTGCCGCATTTTGAAGATGCCGCCCTGTTGCCATGTTTTGCGACCTTTACGCCGCCTGCTGCTGCGACAAGTGCAGATGTTGTTGAAATATTGAAGCTATGCGCGTTATCTCCGCCTGTACCAACTATTTCAAGTATATCCATACCTGTTTCTACTTTAGTGGAATGATCTCTCATAGCGGCAGCGCAGCCGGATATTTCAGCTGTTGTTTCAGCCTTTGCGCTTTTAGTTGAAAGAGCTGATAAGAATGCGGCATTCTGAACAGGTGATGTTTCACCGCTCATTATCTCATTCATTACGGCATATGCCTCATCATATGTAAGGTCCTCTTTGTTTACGATTTTTACTATTGCTTCTTTTATCATACCTGGTCTTCCTTTCTGAATTATATATTTATAAAGTTCTTAAGCATTTTTGATCCTTCGGGTGTCATAATAGATTCAGGATGGAACTGCACTCCGAATATCTTTTTTTCCTTATGCTGTACTGCCATAATTTCCCCATCGTCAGTTTCAGCAGTTATCATAAGGCAGTCAGGTATTGTAGTTTTGTCTGCTATAAGTGAGTGATAACGCGCTACAGCGGTTTTCCTGGAACAGCCTGCAAACAATGGGGTATCCGTATCAAGACAAACCTCTGATTGTTTACCGTGCATAAGCTGCGGAGCATATGTTATTACTGCGCCGAACGACTGACATATTGCCTGATGACCGAGACATACGCCAAGTATAGGTATTTTTGATCCAAGCTCTTTTACAACGGCTGTTATTATGCCGGCATTTTCAGGTCTGCCGGGTCCCGGAGAAAGTATTATTTTATCCGGTTCAAGCATACTTATCTCATCAACGCTGAGTTCATCATTTCGTATGACCTTTATATCAGGCTCCATACTTCCAATAAGCTGATAAAGGTTATAGGAAAAACTGTCATAATTATCTATCAGCAATATCATAATTCTTCCTCCTGTGAAAGCTCCAGCGCCCTCAAAGACGCTTTTGCTTTGTTTATACACTCCTGGTATTCCTTTTCGGGGTCGGAATCCGAAACGATACCTGCGCCGCTTCTGACAAATACCTTACCATTCTTTTTATAAACAATTCGTATAGCAATACAGGTATCCATATTTCCTGAGAAGTCTATATATCCTATTGCGCCGCCGTAAATTCCCCGTTTATTATTTTCAAGCTCTCCGATAAGCTGACAGGCTCTTATTTTTGGTGCGCCGGAAAGTGTTCCGGCAGGAAGGACTGCTTCTATAGCATCAAACGCATCCTTATCATTTTGTATAACTCCGCGTACAGTTGAGCCTATGTGCATAACATGAGAAAATCGCTCTATTGAATGTAGCTTTTCGACTTCTACTGTTCCGAATCTGCTTATTTTTCCGAGGTCGTTTCTGCCAAGGTCAACAAGCATATTATGCTCGGCAAGCTCCTTTTTATCAGAAAGCAGTTCCTTTTCGAGTAATTTATCCTCTGTACTGTTTTTACCTCTTGGGCGTGTGCCTGCAAGCGGAAAGGTATGGAGTATGCCGCTTTCAAGTTTTACAAGTGTTTCTGGCGAAGCTCCTGCAACCTCTACATCTGTACCGGCAAAATAAAACATATACGGCGATGGATTTATTGTTCTCAGTACCCTGTATGTATTCAGAAGACTGCCCTCAAATTCTGCGGATAGTCTGTTTGAAAGGACTATCTGAAAAATATCTCCCTCATATATATGCTTTTTTGCCTTTTCGACCATGGCACAGTATTGTTCCTTATCAAACAGCGGCTTTATTTTTCCGATAAGCCTTGCAGGTGGCTCTGCCTTTTTTTCTCCGTACTTTAGCAGATGAGCAAGATGCTTAAGCTCCATAACAGCGCGGTTGAAGTTTTCTTCCAGGTCGTCAAGTTTTATGTTTGCTATCAATATCAGCTTCTGACTTACATTATCGAATGTGATGAGCTTATCAAACAGCATGACATCTACATCCTTGAATTCCTCTATGTCCTCAACTTTACATTTTACCTCTGGTTCGCTGTATCCCAGGTAGTCATAGGAAAAATATCCGACAAGACCGCCGGTAAATGGCGGAAGATAATCAAAGTGAGGACTTCTGTAGCCTTTGAGGAGCTGTCTGAGAAAGTCTGAAGGATCATCTGTATTAATAACAATGTCGCCGGCTTTTAATTTTCCGTCTATACAGGTTATCTCCATTTTTGGCTCAAAGCCAAGAAATGTATATCTTCCCCATGTATCGTTGGCTTGTGCCGATTCCAGCATGAAGCAGTGCGCAGATATATTTTTTAATTTACGCATGGCTTCGATCGGTGTTATAAAATCAGAAAGAAGCTCACAGCTCACTGGAACAACATCATATTTTCCGCTTTCGGATATCTGTCTTATTTCGTCTATTTCCGGTCTGAATTTCATTTTTGTTCCCCCTTGTAAAAAATAAAAACGCCCTTGACATAGAAATACACTATGTCAAGGACGAATACAATACATATCCGTGGTGCCACCTTGATTCACGGTAAAAACCGTGCACTCATGAAAGATCTTATGCTTTTCCTCAAAACAACAAAACACACAAGACCTTCTGCGGGATACCAACATATCCCCGGCAAGTTACGCCTGCCTCCAGCGTCACAGAATACTCCGAATTTCCATCCGTTTGACTGTGCCCTCAGCGGCCCATTTGACAGCCTGTTTCTTATCCGACTTTCAGCATTCTGACGGACTCTCTGTGAAGTCATTACTGTCTTTACTCCCGCTTCAACGGTTTATTCATTATTGACTTTACGCAGATTATACCACTCGATCAGGTAATCGTCAATAGTTTTATTAAAAAATCTGTATGAGAAAAACATGAAATGTGTTGACATGATTTTTTAAATATTCTATAATTTACATATAATAGTTTGCTGAAATTAAGAAAAATGACAGGATATTTTGTATATAAATAGCCTGTAAACCAGTGATTCAAACATAATAAGGAAGTGTAAAAAAATGACCTATATTGAATTTTATGATAATGATGTTGTTAAAAACATTCTTTCCTGTCTGAGCGCTAAGCCGGACAAGGTAATATTGATAGGATATAAGGATAAGCTGCTTAAAAAACAGGCTGAAATATATCGGAAATTCTTTTTGGATCGGTGGATGGATATTGATTTTCAGTATATGAAGATCAATAAGGATGACCTGACAGACTGTACAGGAAAACTTATCAGAGTAATAGAGGAAAACGATGATTGCCATTTTGATATTACCGGAGGAGATGAAATCTCTTTGGTGGCTTTGGGAATGGTATATGAAAAATATAAGGATAAGAAAACAATTCAGATTCATAAATTCAATATCAATAACGGTCATATTCTGGACTGTGACAAGGACGGTTTTATTCTTGAAAATGCCCACGAACCAGTATTGAAGGTGGAGGAACTGATATCGCTGAAGGGTGGTCAGGTCGTTTATGAAGATGAGGATTCGTCAGGTACACCGATCTGGGAGATGGATGATGAGTTTATTGACGATATTCATAAAATATGGAATATCTGCAAGGCTGATGTGAGACTTTGGAATACTCAGATTAATGTGTTGAATGTTATAGAAATGCACCGTGACCAACGCCAGGAAGAACTGTTGACGATCTCTCCGACTGTATATGTGAGCGAATACTTTAAGGAAAAAAATCATAGATTTTTCCTGGATTTTTCAATAATGAAATCGCTTGTAAATTATGGATTACTCGAAAGCTACAGTATCGATAATTCATCCATTACAATAAAGTATAAAAATGAACAAGTGAAAAAATGTCTTACAAAAGCAGGAAATATTCTGGAACTGATTATATATGCAACAGCCTGCCAGCTAAAGGATGTCAATGGCAAAAAAGTATATAATGATGTGATGAATGGAGTATATATTGATTGGGACGGAATAATTGAAAATAAGGAAAATGCAGTTGAAACCAGAAATGAAGTAGATGTTATTATGATGAAAGGTGTAGTTCCTGTATTTGTATCCTGCAAGAACGGACAGATCGATACGGAGGAACTTTATAAGTTCAATACTGTTGCAGATCATTTTGGAGGTAAAGCAGTCAAAAAAATATTGATCGCAACCTCTCTTGGAGATGATTTACACTCAAACAGTATAAGAAAAAGAGCAATTGATATGAAGATCAAGCTGATAGAAGATTTACAGTATTTGGATGAAGATGCAATTGCAAAAAAAATAGGTAACTTTTGTAATGGATAATAGGTGATGGATATGTTTTCAGAGGATCCATTTTATAAAAGCAGGGAAAATTACCTATAAAGCTGTTCAGAAGCCTGTCGGAAAATTTAATAATAATTTAAAGGCATCCACAGAAAACTGTGGGTGCCTTAATCATTTAGGAGAGTGTGGAACTGGCGGCGCAGTGCCTGCGCTCTCAATTTCGCGATATTCACTCGCTTCACCCGGCGTGCTGGTCAGATGCACGACGAAATGCAGTCCTCACCATCACATTGAGTTTCATCTCCGCTTTCGGCAAGAGCAGCTTTTATCATTATTGCACATTCAAGACGCTTTTTCTCTAATTCGCATGATGTCTTATGCGACTTCCTGATATCTCCTTCATACTGGTAGTTATTAGCATTACAGCCTCCTGAACAGTAAAATTTTGCCCAGCAGTTTTTACAGTTATCCTTACTATAGACATTTGCTTTTGCAAATTCCAGTTTCATATCTGTATTGAATGTACCGTCATGCAGGTTGCCCATCCGGTATTCCTCGTGGCCTACAAACTGATGACATGGGTAAATATCGCCCTGAGGAGTTACAGCAACATATTCATTGCCGCATCCGCAACCCCTGAGACGCTTTATTGCACACGGTCCTTGATTGAGGTCTATCATAAAATGGAAGAAATTGAAATACTCTCCCTTTTTTCTTGATTCAATTATTGTCTGCGCAAGCCTTTCATACTCCTCAAAGACCCTCGGCAGATCCTCATACTTGATAGAATAATCCAGATTCGGGTCGGATACAACAGGCTCGATCGAAAGCTGATCGAATCCAAGCTCCTTGAAATGGAGAACATCCTCTGTAAAGTCAAGGTTATACTTTGTGAATGTTCCCCTGATATAATAATCCTTATCGCCTCTGCCTGCGACCAGCTTCTGATACTTTGGTACGATTATATCATAACACCCCTTGCCGTTGGGTGTTATACGGAGTCTGTCATTTACTTCTTTTCTTCCGTCCAGAGAGAGTACCGCATTATTCATTTCACGGTTGATATATTCTGTTTTTTCATCATCAAGCAGCAGTCCGTTTGTTGTAATGGTAAAGCGGAAGTTCTTGTTATATTTTTTTTCAATACTTCTTGCATATTCAATAGTCTGCTTTACAACTTCAAAATTCATAAGAGGCTCGCCGCCGAAAAAATCTACTTCCAGATTATGTCTTGTACCGGAATTAGCGATTATAAAGTCTATAGCCTTTTTTGCAGTTTCAAGCGACATCAGACATCTGCCCTGACCGAAATCTCCTTTAGCTGCAAAGCAGTATTCGCATCTCAGGTTACAGTCATGGGATATATTTATACACATTGACTTTATCGGAGCTTTTGTCATCATATCAGAAAACTGCTCATAGTCATCCGGAGAAAAAAGCTGTCCATTTTCTTTCAGGCTATAAAGGTCGCTGTAAGTTTCCTCTATCTCATCCCTGTCGTATTTCCCGACAAGCCCGGAGACTATTTCCTCCGGACACTTTTCTGTCATTGATTCGTCGCAGAAGTCCAGTATATCATAGGCGATATCATCAAGAACATGAACAGCGCCGCTATGGACATCAAGACATATGTTATATCCGCCAAGTTTATATTTATGTATCATTTTTCTACTCCTTAATTTCCTTTTTCTCTTATCATACAATACGGGGGTTTTCACCCTGCGCCCCGATCTCTGACAAAGCAGGTATATAGCAGGTATATAATTGTTCATATGATAAAGGGCGGAACTGCTCCGCCCTTTATGCTCTTTCAGTCAGGACAACTCCATACGGATTTTTTCCAGTCTTTGCTTCACGAAGCCGTAAGACATAATTATCCGTATAGTTTTGCCTGAATACAGGGAATCACTTTTCGCACTTCTGGTTTGCAACTGTGCATGATGTTTTGCAAGCTGACTGGCAGGATGCCTGACATTCTCCACAGCCACCCTTTACAGCAGATTCCTTGAGATTAGCCTGATTAAGGGTTTTGATATGCTTTGCAGTTTTCATTGACGATCACCCTCTCATTATGTTTTCATAATCGACACCTGCATCCGTGTCTATAACATTATATCACATTAATTATCAAAAAACAAGCGGCGGCGTGCCGCCGCTGTCAATGTTTCTCCTACATAGCTTCTAAAACTCAAATTAAGCTATTGACATACATAATTGTCAAAGTGTCAGATAATTTCTCCATGTCGGCGTCCGCCGACAATGGTGCTGCGCACACAACGGCGGCAAAGCCGCCCAGTAAACTATTGGTGCCATATTCTACGGTCAATTTAGGATCGCCTGAAATGAGTGTGGAGTGTTGAGTGTGGAGTGTTGAGTGTGGAGTGTGGAGTTATTGTCTATTGGCATCTAAAGTATGTTACCGATGTCAAAAAAGCGAGACCGCGCTCAGGCAACTGATATTTGTTTATTTAAGAACCGCATAGCGGCATTTTCAGCTTTGCTGAAAATGGAGAAATGACTTGAAGTTGTAAAAACCATGTATGTTAATAGCTAAAGTTAAGTTGTTGAAGCCGCGCAGGAGCTAAGGCGACACCGGCGGCACGCCGCCGCGAAATTGTCCAGTGCGGTCACGCACCGGCGGCACGCCGCACTCATACAGCTCAATTCACTATCTGGCACAGTTGACTGCAATAATACCTCCTAAAGCACCGCTGAGAAGCATTGCGGCAGCCCTGAGAAGCATCGTAACTGTAGGCAGAGAGCCTGCAATAACTCCAGCGCACAGCATCAGGAACAGAATTGCTGCAGCGCTTACTATTCCTGATAACATTCCTGATGATCTGCGTATTCTTGCTGATATATAGCCTCCGGCAAAAGATCCAACGCAGCCGCATATCACAGCTGCGGGAGTGATGATCTCAACATTGAATGACTTTGTTTTTGTGATAATAAGTGAAATAACGAGCATCAGCAAAATTATTATTAGTGTTCCAGCCGCAGTGCCGATACCTGCGGCTGGAAGCAATTTTTTCTGTTGTTTCATAAGTACAATACCTCCTGTTTGACTGCGATACTGAAAGATCTCTGTATATATTATTCCGAACACAGCAGAAAAATACCAGACTCCTGCGCATGACACGGACAGCATAGAAATAGTCAATTTCAGGCAACAACAGATTGCTTGTGTATTTTACAAAGCCGTATTATAATGTTAAAAAGGGGGTATTTTTTATGAACACAAAAGATATTATCTACAAGATGAGGACAAAGAATGGGATGTCACAAGATGAACTGGCAAAAAAGGTTTTTGTCACCAGACAGGCTGTATCCCGATGGGAAAACGGAGATACCATACCGAATACTGAAACTCTCAAACGACTTTCACAGCTATTCAATATTTCTATCAATACGCTTCTTGGATCTCCGCATCAGCTGATATGTCAGTGCTGCGGTATGCCGCTTGACGATACGATCATTGGTAAAGACAAAGACGGCTCTCTGAACGAAGACTACTGCAAGTGGTGTTATGCAGATGGTGAATATACCTACAGTGATATGAATGATCTGATCGATGTCTGCATAAAGCACATGGCTGATGATGGCTTTAACGAGGAACAGGCGCGAACTTATCTGAAGGAGAAGCTGCCCCAGCTTGATTACTGGAAACGCTATGAGGAACTTAGCGATAAAGGTGAATTTGAAATGTTTAAGAAGCAGCTGATCGATGAGATCAATGATCTGCATATAGAAGGTATGCCAGAAGTAAAAAAGCTGAACGCTCTTGTTGGCAGCTATGTAAATCTTGCCTATCCACTTCCAAGCGGTATGAGGGTAAAATTCCTTGACGACGGAAAAACATATCTTGGGAACCAATTAGAATCAGAGTTCGGCGGACAAAGATGCTTTGGAGTCCTGGCAAATACGGATTTTATACTGATAAGCACCTATGAAGCTGACGGAAAAAACCCGGAGCTTGTTATTTATAAAAAAAGATAAGCCTAATCTGCTATGAGAGGTTTATCATAGCAGAGTAACAAGATAATAAAAGGAATTATTTTCCTTTTATTCCATAAATTTCCTTCCTTTTTCCCCTCTGACATTAGTGTAAAACAAAATCGCAAACGAGAATGAATGAGTATAAATGAGATATACGGCGTATTTCAAAGTATGCACTTAGGTAAATTAAATATTTCAAAAAAACTCTTGACTTACTGTAGATATTGTGGTATTATCTATGTTGTGACTTGAAGCTCTTTTTCAGAGCATTCATTTTTTGAAGAAATATGGATTTTCAGGGAGGATTTACACTATGTCAACTTATATGGCTAAGGCTGGCGAAGTTGAACGCAAGTGGTATGTTGTCGATGCTTCTGGCAAATCACTCGGCCGTCTTGCTGTTCAGGTCGCTGACCTTCTCAGAGGTAAAAATAAGCCTACTTTTACTCCTCATGTGGACTGCGGCGATTTCGTTATCGTTATCAATGCTGAAAAAGCTGTCCTTACTGGTAAAAAGGCTGAACAGAAATTCTACTATCATCACACCGGCTATATCGGTCACATGAAGTCCGTCCGCTATGACGAGCTTATGGAAAAAAGACCGGAAATGGCTATCGAGCTTGCTGTTAAGGGTATGATCCCCGATAATACGATCGGCAGAAAAGCTCTTACCAGACTTCATGTTTACCAGGGCTCCGAGCACAAGCATCAGGCTCAGCAGCCTACTGTGATCGATTAAGAGGGGAGGCATTTTCATGTACGATAAAACACCATTTTTCTACGGAACCGGCAGAAGAAAAAGTTCTGTCGCTAGAGTAAGACTTTACAAGGGTACCGGTAAGGTTACTATTAATGACAGGGATATCGATGACTACTTCGGTCTCGAAACCCTTAAACTTATTGTTCGTCAGCCACTTGTTCTCACTGGTACTGAGGCTCAGTTCGATGTCGTTTGCCGCGTTGCTGGCGGCGGTGTTACTGGTCAGGCTGGCGCTATCCGTCATGGTATCTCAAGGGCTCTCCTTAAGTTCGATTCTGAGTCCCTCCGTCCGAAGCTCAAGAGGGCTGGTTTCCTCACTCGTGACCCGAGAATGAAGGAAAGAAAGAAGTACGGTCTCAAGGCAGCCCGTCGCGCACCTCAGTTCAGCAAGCGCTGATCGAGACTTCAAAATGC
>CACZSM010000134.1 GCA_902783815.1 uncultured Ruminococcus sp. | reverse complement strand
GCTCAAGCCCATTTTTTTACTTGACTTTTGATACAATATTGCATATAATATAAGTGATGAATGTTGATTGCACATTCTATTAGTGCTCACCACTATGAGGGCAGACTATTTCTATTAGTGCTCACCACTATGAGGGCAGACTATTTCTATTAGTGCTCACCACTATGAGGGCAGACTGAAGCAATCGTAAACATTGGGGGGAGATTTATTCTTCCCCTTTGTTATTTGGAGGATAAAATGGATTTATACTTTTATTACATTAAGCCCGATTATATTGATTATCTAAAAAGAATAGAGTATGATAAGCGAGGATTCAATTGTGTACCCAATATGAACTATTGGAATACAAATAAGTTTACATTTGGTGCAGTTCTTGAAGTAAACAGTATGAATTATTATGTTCCTGTTTCTTCATATTCAAAAAAACAGCAGGATGTTATTTTAATTACCGATAAATCAAAAAACAAAAAAACACATTCAAATCCGGTATTAGGCTCTTTAAGATTTGCATATATGATTCCTGTGCCAAATAGTTGTTGTATCAAATTGGATTTTGATAAAATTCCGACTGAAAAAAGCCGGGTACATATAGCTAAAGAGTTATCTTTTTGTAGGCGAAACCGAGATAAAATACTTAAACAAGCTCAAAAGACATATGATCGGGTTTTGAGCGGAAAATATCTCGAATTATCAAAACATAGTTGTGATTTTAAGCTCTTGGAAAATGCTTGTTTACATTATTGTATTGAAAACGGTTTACATAATTCGACAAATTAACACGAAATAGCTCAGAATTTGTAAAGATTATGAATATAACATCGGAGAAAATCCAAATCATTTTTGAAATTGGTGTTGATTTTCAAACAGTAAACATACCTGATAAAGGTACAGCGATAATCATAAAGAAAGATGATATTGAAAAAGTTAATGAAGAACTGACCTGATCTGGTGCCTGTATTGCGCTGTCAGGCGTGAATTATTTATTGATTCCATAACAAAGACCGGCGGAATGTGTGTTCCGCCGGTCAATTATTTACTTTTCGGCTGGCTCCCATTTACACCTTACAGGTGAAACTATAGTACCATCCTTTTTCATAGCGGTAAACGCTTTGTCAACTGCTTTTCTGTCAAGTCCGGTAAGCTCCGCTACCTTTCCTGCATTAAGTGGTTCTCCCGCTTTTTTCATTGCTTCAAGTATTATATCTCTGTCTTCCATTTTTACTGTCCTCTCTTATCATTATTTCTCCAGTCTGAGGAGAGAAATTGTCTGCGGCTGCATTACAAGATAGCTTCCTTCTCTGCTGTGATTGCCTATTTCAAATACTGTATTGCAGTCAAATGCAAACGGAGCCTTCTGAACATCCTCTGTCGGATTTACTGCGATAAAGAATTCACCTCTTTTGAATATGAACGGGTATTTTTCCTTTACTGCATATATTACTTCAAAATCTCCGTCAGATTGCAGATCCGTATTTTCGTGGCGGATAGCTATTACCTTTCTCAGTGTATTGAGTATGGAATCCGGGTCAGCCTCTGCCTTTTCGACTGTTACTGCATCGGCGCCTGTATCTACAGGAAGATACAGCTTATCCGCATCTGCTGTTGAGAAACCACAGTTTGCTGTGCTGTCCCACTGCATCGGAGTTCTTGTACCGGTTCTGCTGAATCCGCCCTCCTTGCTTGTCAGACCCTCCATATATTTCATGCCGATCTCATCGCCGTAGTAAAGGAACGGTACGCCGGGCATCATGAATATGAATGAATATGCGATCTTCGCTTCAAGTTCAGAGAACATCCTTGTCATTCTGGGGGTATCGTGGTTACAGGTTATAAAGCTGATATAGCCTTTTCCTTTTGTGCCTTTAAGGTCGTCAAGATACTCGTCAAGGAATTTTGTTATATCTCCCTTGCCGTTTTTGCCGAATACTGCTTTACATTCACCTGTTTCCCAGTTCTTGTCACGGAAAAGTATGCGGTAGCCGTTTGTATCGTGGTCGAGGTAGAAGTCGCTGTGGAATCCGGCGCCGACAGATACCTTCGGATTACACCATTCAGATACTATAGCAGCATCAGGAAATTCCTTGTCAAGCATTGCTCGGACATTTTTCCATACCTTACAAGTTTCTGGCTTTTCCCCGTCCTCATTTTTTACAAGCGAGTCAGCCATATCAACACGGAAACCATCACAGCCCATATTGAGCCAGTAACGCATAATATCCTTTAAAGCCTCAACGGTAGCCACGCAGTCCGGGTCGGTAGGGGACTTCTGCCACGCAGGATGAGTTATCTTATTAAATCCATAGTTCAGAGCCGGCTGTGAGCTGAAATAGTTTACCATATAGTTGCCGTCCCTGTCAGTGATTCCGCACAGGAGCCTGTACTGCGGAGGTGCCTCCCATACGCAGTCAGTCCAGATATATCTTCCTGTATAATCATTCTTTTCCGGTCTTTTACTTTTCAGGAACCACTCATTCTGATCTGATGTATGTCCCGGCACAAGGTCAAGAAGTATTTTTATACCCTTCTCATGAGCTGTTTCAAAGAGGTGTTTAAGGTCATCATTAGTACCATATCTTTCTGCTACCTTGTAGTAATCCCGTACATCGTAGCCTGCATCCATAAAAGGTGAGTCATAGACAGGATTGAGCCATATTGCATTGCATCCGAGGCTCATTACATAGTCGAGCTTTGATTCAATACCTTTGATATCACCTATTCCATCTCCGTTACTGTCACAAAAGGTCTGTGGGTAGATCTCATAGAAAACCGCATCTTTTAACCAATCTGGCATAATTAATTCCTCCGATTCGGATTATTTTTATCTATTATACCATACATATTCCCTTTATTCAACATAATTCTCATGTGTGGAATGGAAAAAATAGGCTGTAACACTTTAAGATGTATCGTATATAATGGTAGTGTAGGAAACAGTTGAAGAAAGGCAGACATGACTATGAGAAAATGTATGCGAAACGGGAATATCTGTGCTTTCAGTATTGGCATGGTGGCAGGTCTGATGCTGCCTCAGTGTTGGGTCGCGTCTGCTGCGGTGATACTGCTTGTCATCGTTTCTTTCACGACAAGACGCTGCTGCAGGAGCTTTTAGTCTGATCGGAGGTATTTTTTATGAAAGTTGTAGTAATTGACAATCCAAAGTTCTGGAGCTTTTTCCTCAGAAAAATGTTCGGAATAAAGAAACTCCCACAGACAAGATGATGACAAGATTTTGCAGGAATCACTCCCTCGGTGATGTATAATATCACTGAGGGAGTGATAATTTTGGAACTGAAAAGCGTACAAAAGGGCAGTGAGCTTACACTCTATCTTCGCGGTGAAATTGACCACCACAGTGCAAGAAAAATGCGTGAGACTGCAGATGCCCTGATACATCAGAAAAAACCGTCTTTGCTGAAAATGAATTTCTCAGGGGTCAGCTTCATGGACAGCTCTGGTATTGGTCTGATAATGGGAAGGTACCGTACAATGCTTTTATACGGCGGAAAACTAAGAGTTGTGAGTATTCCGGAGCAGATAAGAAAGATGATGGAGCTTTCCGGACTTGGCACTCTGAATATACTTGAAAGGAGCAGGCAGGATGAAACCACTGAATGAAATGACACTTTGCTTTGAGAGCCGTTCATGCAATGAGGGCTTCGCAAGAACAGCAGCAGCAGCATTTACTGCACAGCTTGATCCGACTGTCGGAGAGCTTAACGAGATTCGTACAGTTGTATCAGAGGCAGTTACAAACTGTGTAGTTCATGCCTACCGCAATACTATCGGCAGTATCAGACTTAATATAAGGATAATGCCCGGAAATACAGTCGTAATAAGAGTAAAGGACAGCGGCTGCGGCATAGAGGATGTAAAAAAAGCAATGGAGCCTCTGTTTACAACAGCACCGGATGAAGAAAGAGCCGGACTTGGATTTGCAGTGATGCAGAGCTTTTCGGACGGGGTAAAAGTACGGTCAGTTGTAGGAAAGGGGACTACTGTTACAATAACAAAGAAATTGAGTCTGAGGTGCAGTGATGTCTGAACGGGAGCAGCTTGTCAGTGAAAACATGGGACTTGTACACAGTTGTGCGGCAAGATTCAAAAGCCGCGGCATCGAATACGATGATCTTTGTCAGGCAGGCTGTGTAGGACTAATAAAGGCTGCGGACAGATTTGACCCGGATATGGGTTATCAGTTTTCCACATATGCTGTTCCGGTGATACTTGGAGAAATAAGGCGGCTGTTCCGTGACGGCGGAGCTATAAAGGTATCCAGAGGACTAAAGGAGCTTGGAATGAAAATTACAAGGCTTACTGAGGAATATGTACATGAACATGGCAGAGAACCGACAGTATCAGAGCTTTCAGAGATAGCAGGCGTAGCGGCAGAGCAGATAACAGAGGCATTATCAGCATCCATGCCGCCGTTATCGCTGACAATACCGGATGAAGAAGGTGATATCCAGAATGATATACCCATGCCGTCGCCTGAAAATAAGCTGACGGAGATACTTTCTCTGAGGACGGAACTGAGAAGGCTTACGGCTGATGACCGCAGACTTATATATCTGCGGTTTTTCTGTAATTATACCCAGAACCGCACAGCTCAGGAGCTTCATATGACCCAGGTACAGATATCGAGAAAGGAGAAAAAACTGCTTTTATACCTCAGGGCAAAGCTACAATAATAAGTGTACAATTGTTTCTGGCGAATATACATTATCAAATCAAGACCACTGCGATATTGTACGGTGACTTTATATTTTTTATGTGATGGGAGAGGTCGGAGAGGTCAATTCCGAAAGTTTCTTATACAGGATTATTTTATATTCTTTCTAAAGAAACTTTTAGATATGACCTCATTAATAAAGTTAAATATTAAAATTTAAAAGTTAAATGTGAGGTATTAATTATTATTACAAGATAAACAAATGAACTAAAGAATTTAAAAATAAATATAGTTAATAATAAGCTAATTGTGAACCTAATACCTCTATAATATTATTATATAACCTATATAACTTACCAAAAGAAAATAACATGACTTACAGGCGCTAATGAATTGAGCACGAAGTTAAAATATCATAATATATAAGCTAATTGTGAACCTCATAACCCCTATATTTATATTAAT
>CACZSM010000133.1 GCA_902783815.1 uncultured Ruminococcus sp. | reverse complement strand
CCTATAACTTTAACAGTATATGTATCCTTTGAACCATATGGGGAAAATGAAATACTCTCCCCTATCTTCGCCTTGTCTTTAAGCCTTAGACAAAGATAAACACCATCATCACCTAAATCTATCCTCCTGTTATCTTCATCTATAATATTGAGCTTCTGATGTGGATTGTGAACTACATCAAGACT
This sequence comes from uncultured Ruminococcus sp., assembly GCA_902783815.1. Taxonomy (GTDB): domain Bacteria; phylum Bacillota; class Clostridia; order Oscillospirales; family Acutalibacteraceae; genus UBA1213. Next base: position 6,389 of record CACZSM010000133.1, on the reverse strand, counting down.
GACTGTATCACCTCCAAGGCTTATTCCGCTAAGACTTTCCCAGTCACCGTTAACCTCCGCTGCAAGCTCTTTTGCTTCTGCACTGTCCGCATTATCTACAAGATTTATCTTTGTTGAATAATTGGAAATATCATTGTCAAGAAGATCAAGAAATCCTGCCATAGTGTCACGCATACCAAGTCCGCCAACCATCAGAACCATACAGCCTACAATTCCGAACAGCGTCATGAATGAACGACTATTATGCCTGCTCAGATCACGAAGATTCCATCTTGTTCCAAAACGAAGCCTCTCCCACAACTTAGTCCTTTCAAGCATGGTTTTGCGCATTTTCTTCGGAGTATATGGTCGCAGAGTTTCTGCTGCTGTACCTCGTAACTGACGATAAACATAAAGATAACTTATAAGCGTTAGAAATAGTATCGTACCTATCATTACCGGATAACAGAAAAATGGTGTTGCAGCCGTCCAGTCAGGCATATCAAAATAGGTCCCCATCATGCCGTCCTCACTCATAACTAATTTACATACAATGTATCCGAGTACGGCTCCAAGTCCCGTTCCGACAATTCCGATAAATAATCCATATGAGGTATAGTGTCTGAGTATGCGTCGGTTCTTGAATCCGAGAGCTTTCAGCGTGCCTATCTGTATCTTCTCTTTTGTGGCAATACGGTGCATGGTCGTTACCATCGTCAGAATAGCTATCGAAAGAAACAACACTGGCATGATGGATCCCATAGTCTTGCCCTCAGTAGCTTCACCCATGGCTTCCTTATAAACCATATGATCATCCTTTGGTGTTACCATTATCGTTCTGCCAAGTTTGTCTTTTACAGCTTCCTCAAGATTTTCCTTATCTATATCGGACAACAGATTTATCTGTCCGAAAAGCATATCCGTTATTTCATCAACAGTATCTTCATTCAATAATTCATCAAGTTTTTCGTCTATCAGACTGCTTGAAAGACCGGATTTTTTTATTTTTTTGTATGTATCATCAATCTTGTTTTTTATCAGCTTTTTTAACTTTAATGGTGAAATATAAGCGTATCCGAATGTACTGTAGTCAGGCATTATCTGGTTATTGTCGGCTACGCATATCATGTGTTCGCCGGATTTTATCAGACCTACTATTTTTCCGCTTATATCTATTCCTTGAAATTCAAGTGTCAATTCGTCACCAAGCCCGTATCCGTTTTCTGCTGCAAATTTATCAGAAAGCCATATACCCTCACTGCTTTCATTATACCCTTCACCATCCATAACAATAAATGTCGATACAGTAAAGTTTTCACTGACATCAAGTGCGAGGGATTTATTTTCTTTGCCCTTTATATCAAGATTAACTGTAAGAAAACGAGTTGCCGCTCTTATGCCGTCAATTGAAGCAATTTTATCAAGTTCATCAGAAGTGAAGCCCTCCTGGGAATATAAACGGTAATCTGCATAATTTGTTTCAGCAAAAAATTTTGATGTATCATATTCAATTGTAAACCATTCCATATTGAATCCAAGAAATATACCCATTCCGAGAGTTATCATTATTATCATTGAGATAAACTGCGATTTGTAACTCCACGCAGTACGAAACAATTTCCGTGTCAGCATTACCATTCCACCTCATCTGCACTCATAGGTTCTTCCTGTTCCTCAATAGCTCGTATTTTTCCGTTCTTTACACGAATTACTATATCTGCCATTTTTGCTATACTTTGATTGTGCGTTACAATAACAATGGTTTTACCGTAGCTCTTTGCCATTTTAAGCAGAAGTTTGAGTACCATTACACCCGTTTCTGAATCAAGCGCCCCTGTTGGCTCATCACAAAGAAGTACCTGTGGATTCTTGCATAGTGCCCTCGCTATTGACACCCTCTGCTGCTCACCTCCGGAAAGCTCTGAAGGAAAATTGTGCAGGTGCTCGGATAACCCTACTTCTTCTATCATCTGTTTTGCATCAAGATGATTTTTGGATATTTCCGATACAAGCTCGACATTTTCATATACCGTCAGTGTTGGTATCAGATTATAAAACTGAAATACAAATCCTACTGTTCCTGCTCTGAAATCAGCTAATTCATTATCACTGAGCTTTGAAATGTCCTTTCCGCCTACAGATATTTTTCCATCCGTTGGACTGTCCAGACCTCCAAGCATATTAAGAAGCGTACTCTTTCCGGCTCCTGATGGTCCAAGAATAACAACAAATTTGCCTTCTTCTAAGGTAAAACTTACATTATCAAGCGCTTTAAGCTCATGCTCTCCCGTTTTGTATAATTTTGTGACATTCTCAAATTGTACTATCGGCATTATTAATCTCCCTTTCTCACAGTATTTTTATTATAAAAATTATGGTTTTTACAATTAGATATAACTAACTGCTTTATCTTAATAATACCCGACACAAAATATCGGGCATCACATCCAAACCACATTCATAACACATATAGTTTATCAGCTAAAATTCAATTTGTCAATAGCAATATTTCCTGGAGCAGTGCCCGTCGCAGTGCCTGGAGGAAATATTATACTTGAAAATAGGAGTAAATAATTATATAATTGATATAGCTGTATGTTACCCTATGCAGCGTAATCGTATGAAAGGAGAAATAATGTGAAAAATAAAAGAACAAATAACGATGCTGAAGTAATAAGAATATCCGCAAGTCCTGATAAGGGACTGACCGGAGATCAGGTCAAACAAAGAACTGCTGAGGGATTGTATAATGAAAATACTCAGCCTACATCAAAAAGTATTAAACGAATCCTTTATGATAATATAGTCACTCTGTTTAATTTTATTAATATCATTCTTGGATTAATGGTTCTTTTTGTTGGTTCATATAAGAATATGCTGTTTCTGGGCGTTATGTTCTTTAATACTACGATCGGTATTATTCAGGAAATCAGAGCTAAAAAAGCAATTGATAAACTTGCAATCGTATCTGCAACAAAAGCAGCCGTTATAAGAGATGGAATAAAAACTTCTGTCCGTACTGATGAGATCGTACTGGATGATATTATCGAATTCTCTCAGGGTAATCAGATACCAGTTGACTGCGAGCTTATCTCCGGTGAATGTGATGTGAATGAATCCTTGCTTACAGGTGAGTCGGACGCTGTTCATAAAAAACCTGGAGATACTATACTTTCCGGCAGCTTTATTATCAGTGGAAAATGTATTGCAAGAGCTGATCATGTCGGTAAGGATAACTATGCTTCAAAAATTTCAGCAGAAGCAAAATATGTTAAAAAACTGAATTCTGAAATAATGATTACTCTTAAGGGAATAATTAAATTCCTTACTTTTATTATTCTTCCACTTTCTGTCCTGCTCCTCTGGAGACAGTATAATGTGCCTACAGAACAAACAGGTATGGTCGAAACTCTTTTCGGAGGCGTAAGCGCACATTTACAGGATATTGTGGTCGTTACAGTAGCTTCTATTACAAGTATCATACCCGAGGGACTTATGCTTCTTACAAGTACCGTACTCGCTGTAAGCGTTATCCGTCTTTCACAGCAAAAAGTCTTGGTTCAGGAGCTTTACTGTATCGAAACCCTCGCAAGAGTAGATGTACTTTGCCTCGATAAAACCGGTACTATCACTGAGGGCTGCATGGAGCTTGCCAATATCGTTCCTTACGGAGAAAACGAAAAGGAAAATATTGAGGATGTTCTTTCCGACCTGACTTCAAATCTTGATGACACTAATGCAACTTTCCTTGCTCTGCGTGATAAATTCGGAACGGACAGTTCAAGAAAAGCTGAAATGACAATTCCCTTTGCCTCAGAAAAAAAATGGTCGGGCGCGTATTTCCCTGACAGCGGTTCGTACATAATGGGCGCCGCTGAATTTATACTTAAAAAAATCCCGGATGACCTCCGCGAAATGCTTGAATCCTATTCAAAAAATTACCGTACAATCGTTATATGCCATTCCGATGAACCGTTCAAGGAAAAAGATCTCCCGGATAATATATCCGTACTTGGGATCGCACTCCTGAATGATAAGATACGCGAGGAAGCACCAAAAACACTCAGATATTTTGCAGAACAAAATGTTGATGTCAAAATAATCTCAGGCGATAACCCTATTACAGTATCAGATGTTGCAAGAAGAGCCGGAGTCAGAAATTATGAAAAATATGTAGATGCAACAACTCTTACCGATGATGAAAAAATTAAAGAGGCTATTGAAACTTATACAGTTTTTGGTCGTGTGACCCCGGCGCAAAAGAAAAAATTTGTGGTTTTCCTTAAACAAAAAGGACATACCGTTGCTATGACTGGCGATGGTGTCAATGATGTACTTGCATTGAAGGAAGCTGACTGCAGCATAGCAATGGCTGCCGGAAGCGATGCAGCAAGAAGTGTATCTCAGCTCGTTCTGCTCGATTCAAACTTTGCTTCAATGCCTAAAGTAGTTGCTGAGGGCAGACGGTCTATAAATAATATCCAGCGTTCTGCAACACTTTTTATGTCTAAATGTATATTCTCTATCCTCCTTGCTGTCCTGTTCCTGTTTGTAAAAGCACCATATCCATTTATGCCGATACAATATACTCTCGTAAACGCCTTCACTATCGGAATACCATCTCTTATTCTTGCACTTGAACCTAATAAGGACAGAATAAAGGGTATTTTCCTGTTCAATATTATGAAAACTGCTGTTCCGGTGGGAATAACCGTAGTTATCAATATAATGCTGTGTGTTGCTGCAAAGAGTATTCTTGGACTCACCGAACAGCAGTATTCAACACTCAGCGTAATGATATTGACCGCTGTATCATTCATGCTGCTCTTCCAGATTTCCCGTCCGTTCAATACGATAAGAATAATATTATTCTGTGTAATGAACGCCGGAATGATAATAGGCCTTTTATGCTTCAGAAATTTCCTCGGAAAAAACTTTTTTGAATTTTCGGAAGTATCCCCTTTGATTCTGATTTCTTTCGGAGTAATGTTTGTGATATCTCTTGTTATGTATATTGCGATTAACCATCTTTGTATGAAATTTACACCACGAATAGAAAAGAAAATAATCGAAAAACGCAACATCAAATCATCTGCATCAGCGTAACATCAACTATTATATCTGCATATAATGTTATAGACAAACAATATCCATACTTTTTACAGGAGCTGATCATCTATGAATTATTGCAGGATCGCTGATCTGAGAAGAAAAGAAGTTGTAAGCAGTCATACTGGCTGTCGTCTTGGAGTAGTTGATGATATCGAATTTGATGCGACAAATGCAAGGCTTTCCGCTATTATTCTATACGGTCGGCCAAGATTCTTTGGCTTGTTCGGCAGAAGGGATGATCTCGTTATCCGTTGGGAAAGTATTGAACTTATCGGAGAAGATACTATACTTGTTAAGGATATTCCCTCCTCATCAAGATCAGGCTCAAAAAGCAGACTGAGTTTTCTCGGTATTTACTGATATCAGGAACATATTTTCCCCCACCACCGGTTGTTCCGGCAGTGGGGGAATTTTTACTCCGTGTTATAAAGATTTTCTATTGCACAGCCTGTCTCCGTTTTTCTTATACCCGTTTTAAAATATGAATATAACTCTGCAAATAGTTTTATTATTTCTGTATTATCATTACTGAATGTATGATTTCTGGATGATAACTCTGCAGAGAGCTTTCTCAGCTTCTCTGAAAGTACGATAAGTCCGGATGCCTCTGATTCCTCTGCATAGTCTGCTATCTGAACGTATAGATCAAATGAATTGATGCCGCACTGTATTATATCACACAATACAGTCGTCATCTCACGGAATTTATTTAAAAAATGACTATTGATACCACTATTACACGATAAACGCTCTTCGTTTTCAGGTTCAGCAGCTTGTATTTTATCAAAAACAGCTATAGGATATATATTACAATATCCGTTTTCTATATAGGCGTTCCCAAAAATAACAAAGCTCTTCTCCGGATTTTCAAGCATCGTCTCCCCTACGGCTGCAAGCTGATCAAAAAATACCCTTGTTTTGCTGTTGTACCGCGCCTTGATGCTAAGACGCTGACCGTAAAAATCCTCTGATATAATTGTATGAGTCTGAGTTATCTCACTGAACTGCGAACTAATACATTTTTTCGGCATGAGCATAACAAGTATCTCACTGCTTGCATTTTCTTTATTGACAAAGTTATCCTCGATCAGCTTTCGGAAGTCCGTATATATCCTATCATATACAGACTTCTGATTAAGATTAGGCTTGCATATCTGAACAGCCTTTGTATCAGATGAGGATGACAGCTTTATTCCGGATAACTTTGGCAATGTAAGTCGCATTTCATAATCCATAAGCGAACTGCATGAGCCATAAAGACCCCATGGCGCATTTGACATACGACTTCTTCTGTTATT
>CACZSM010000132.1 GCA_902783815.1 uncultured Ruminococcus sp. | reverse complement strand
TTGAAAGCCCTTGAACGGGTAAATCTGAATAACCTTTTTGAAGGCAGAAAATTGGCTGAAACAAAATAGAATAAAGGGGTTCTCCGAAAACCGGGACACAAATCATTTTGCTTCCGTAATTTTTTTCGTAGGCAAGGCGAAAAGCCGCAGTAATACTGTAAATCATACGGGAAAATTGAAATCAAAATGATCGTGAAGGAGGTTTTCAGAGGTTCCCTGAAGACAAAGCTGCAAGAAATACAGTATAAAAAATACACCTGTTGACACAGATATATGGTCTGTTCAACAGGTGATTTTTGTATTTTTTAAATTCAGATTCCCGCAATCGTGATGCCTTCGGATGAAAGACTGCTGGTAATAGTATTAATGATCTCCTGTACCTCCGCCGATGACAGAGTTCTTACCTTCGAGGAGAATACAAAACGGACAGTCAATCTGTGTATCGTATCCGTATCATAGATATCAATGATGCCGACGGATTTAAGGAGTCCATTATGCTTGTCATTCCAGTGCTTTTTAAGACTGCTGAACAAAACGCCGTCAGGTATATCCATGCTGAGGTCATATTCAATTGCAGGGAACCTGGACGGCTCATCATATTCAAGAGGCTTTGTTTCTGCTTCGGCAAATTTGTTTACATCTATTTCTGCAAACACTATGGAAGCCTTTTTATCAATAGCCTTTGAAACATCAGGATAAGGAATACCAATGATTCCGATATCAATTCCATTAAGTATTACCCTGTTGAGGTTTACAGGATGCTCATAGGAATGTGTTGGTTCTGTCTTTACGAATTCAAGGTCGCTGTGTTTTATATCTGCGGCAAGAGCGCAAAGTATATCACGCATACGGAAATAAAGTGAATTCATAGGACTCTTTTTACTGAACAACGAAATGCCAAGCATCTTATTTTCGATGCAAAGGTTGTTTTCGTCCATACCGCTTACAACTCTGCCGATCTCAAAAATGCCGAATTCATCAGCAAATGAGGTATTTAACTTTACCTGACAAAGCTGAGTAGGTACCATAGAATTCCTTAGAGTTTCAATATTAGGATTCGTAGCATTTGCAAGCCTGATATTCTTCTCTACCGGGATACCAAGCTCCTTAAGCTCATCATTGTAAGCCCATACATAGGAATGTACCTCATGCAGACTGAAACGCTTTACAAGCATATCCTTGATCTTTTCCTCGTTTGTCTTTACTTCATCCGGTCTTACAGGATATAGCGGCGCAAGCGCGGTATTTATATCGAAATTATCATAACCATATATTCTTGTTATCTCTTCGATTATGTCCGCATTCATTGTTACATCTTTGGTGATCCTCCAGCTCGGAACTTCTACAGTGAAGCTGTCGCCGTCCCTTGCAACAGTGAAGCCAAGACCATTAAGTGTTTTTTCAATAGTGTCGCCGTCAATACTTATTCCAGTATATTTATCAACAAAAGACTGATCGAACCTGAGTGTGACAGGCGGGAATTTTTCTACATATTCATCCGTAAGAGATGAAACTACCTTTGCTTCACTGTCATATTTTTTGAGAAGAAACAGGAACCTCGCAATAGCCGGAACTGTCATTTCAGGGTCAAGGCTCTTTTCATACCTCATTGAAGCATCAGTTCTGTGTGAAAGACGAACTGTTGACTTCCTTACAGATGCTGCATCAAAATTTGCGGATTCAAGGGTGAGTGTGGATGTATCCTCAACTATCTCACTGTCCAGACCACCCATGATACCTGCAATCGCAACAGGAGTATCATCATTACATATCATAAGCGTATTTTCGTCAACATTCCTGTCAACACCGTCAAGGGTTCTGAAAACGAATGGCTTATCAAAACGCTTTACTCTTATCTTTTCAACCTTTCTTGCATCAAAAGCGTGCATCGGCTGACCCATTTCAAGCATAAGATAGTTTGTAAGATCTGCAAGGAAATTAATTGCTCTCATTCCACAGTAGAAAAGCCTTATCCTGATATTTACAGGGCTGACAGTACGGCTTATATTTTCAACCTTTATACTGCTGTATCTTTTGCACAGGTGATCCTCAATTTTTAGGTCAACAGCCGGAAGATCATTATATACAGTAAGATCAGCAAGCTCCATAGATCTCAGCGGTCTGCCGGAAATAGCAGCAAATTCTCTCGCTATGCCATAGTGTCCCCAAAGGTCAGGACGGTTCGTAAGAGATTTGTTATCTACCTCAAAAATAATATCATCAATATCATATACCGTCTTAAGATCGGTTCCAACAGGAATATCATCAGTAAGCTCCATTATTCCGGAGTGGTCATCTGAAATGCCTATCTCGGATTCACTGCAGCACATTCCATATGAAGTATATCCTGCAAGATCTCTCGGAGTAATTGTGATCTCGCCTATTTTTGCTCCGAGTCTTGCAAAGGCGGTCTTCATACCTACGCGAACATTCGGCGCACCGCATACAACATCTGTAAGCTCTCCATTACCTGCATCAACCTTCAGAAGATGCAGCTTCTTTGATTTCGGATGCTCCTCAACGGATTTTATTTCAGCTGCAACAATACCACTTATATCCTTGCCCTTGAAATATATATCATTCTCTACCTCTGCTGTAGAAAGGGAAAATCTGCGTATAAGATCGAGTTTGTCCAGACCGCTCAGGTCAACAAAATCGCAGATCCAGTTCATTGATAAAAACATATATTCAATTCTCCTTGTACTTTATTTTTACTCGTCATCAGTAAACTGACACAGCGATCTCAGATTTCCGCTGTTAAGATCACGGATATCTTTAATGCCGTATTTCATCATAGCAAGTCTTGTAAGTCCAAGACCAAATGCAAAGCCTGTATATTCATCAGGATCAACTCCGCCCTCACGAAGAACATTCGGATGTATCATGCCGCATGGACACAACTCCAGCCAGCCGCTGTGCTTGCATGATGGACAGCCCTCTCCTCCGCAGATAAGACAGCTTATATCCAGCTCAAATCCCGGTTCGACAAACGGGAAAAATCCTGGTCGCAGACGAACCTTTATCTCCTTGCGGAATACCTCTGAAAGCATTGTTTTCATAAAGTAGATAAGGTTTGAAATTGATATGTCTTTTCCTACCATCATTCCTTCCATCTGGAAGAATGTATTTTCATGGCAGGCATCCGTAGCCTCATTACGGAAGCATCTTCCGGGGAAAATTGCCTTTATCGGCGTTCCATTTCTGATAAGCTCAGGTCCGTATTTTCTGAGTATCGCATTCTGAGCAGCTGAGGTCTGCGTTTTGAGTAGCTGACCGTTTTCAAGATAGTATGTATCCTGCATATCCCTTGCCGGATGGTGCTTTGGTATGTTTACGGATTCAAAACATTCATAGTCTGTTACTACCTCAGCATAATCCTCAACTGTAAATCCCATTGATCTGAATATACTCTCACACTGCCTCTGTACAAGTGTTATTGGGTGATATGATCCCATCTTCCCCGACACTGGAGTGGATATATCAAAAACCGGCATTGACGCTATTTCTGATTCTGTCTGTTTCTTCTTCATCTCGGCTGTTTTTGCCTCTATCTGCGCAGCCGCAAATTCCTTAAGTCTGTTGACATCCGCTCCGAATGCCTTTTTCTGCTCAGCTGCAAGATCTTTCATCCCTTTAAGCAAAGCTGTAATGCTTCCCTTCTTTCCAAGATAGGAAACACGGATCTGTTCAAGTTCAGAAAGCTCTGAGATAGCTGAAAGCTTTTCCTCGATCTCTTTTTTCAGATGTAAAATTTTGTCGTCCATTATAAACCTCCACAAAAAATTAACCCCTGCGGCAGAAAACTGCTGCAGGGGCGAAATACTGAATTTCGTGGTACCACCCGGCTTTGTCCCTTAATGATTCAGGACACACTCACTGGCTGTAACGGTACCGCCGTTGCAGCCTACTGTCACATAGAGTTCAGCCGCACCGCTCAGAAGGGAACTTCACATAACAGCCTTTGCGAACCGATCTCAGCAAAACGGAACTCTCTGTATGCAAAAAAACTGCGGCTACTTCCTTCTTCACAGCGTTATAACGACATTATAACACAACCGGATTATATTTTCAATATATTTACATACATTTGTTTTCGATTTTTCCGGCTTTTTCCGGCGCAGTGCGTGACCGCACGGGACAATTCGCGGCGCAGTGCCTGCGCTCTCAATTTCGCGATAGTCGCTCGCTTCGCTCCGCTCTGAGCAGCAAACGAAAATTGGTCGAGCGCGGTCT
>CACZSM010000131.1 GCA_902783815.1 uncultured Ruminococcus sp. | reverse complement strand
GTCAACGCACATTGTACGGAACTTATACACATTGAAAATTTTTCCGTTTTTTCCGCATCTTTTCTGCACAAAAAAAGGCTTTCCCTTACCATCTGATACAGCCACGACTATCGAAACAATAATAAAGAGGGGGCTAAGTATAATAAGAGCGACAAGGGAAGCAAAGAAATCAAAAAGTCTCTTAACAACATCGTATAACGGTTTTTTCCTGAATTCGATCATACCGTCTGCACTGCGGGTTTCTTCTGCATTTTCAGAGGTATTGCCAAAGCCTACATCCGAAAGGTAAACACTGCTGTTCATCACAAACACTCCTCAAAAAATTTGTTACGACTGTCCTGAAAGATCCGGGACGGACAGTATGCTACAGCTACTCTGCTTTTCTGGTAACATTATAACATTATATAGATGACAAAGTCAATCACAATCCGCAGATAAACTACAATTTGGTAAAAATTCATACATTTGCATAATAAAACCAAAAATTAAAGAAGTAAAATGACAACTTTGCGCAATATATAATAGTATGTCAGCGAATGTCGGATATGATAGTATGATAGTATTATATATTTACATTTTGTCAAATACCATTCTGATGTCTTGTCTGGGGAAAAATGAGGACTGCAGGCTGTCTGATGTACTGATTTTCGTATAGCTCCATATTTTTTACTGAGCATTATAACCTATTTACAAAGTGTATCATTTGTGTTATAATTCTTAATCATCATATGGATTAACAGTTGATAGTAGTAATAATGGAAACAATGTGCTTTTGTATCTGGAAAGGAAAGGTTAGTTTATATGCTCGAATTGAAAGGTATTACAAAGGTCTATCCGACAGGCAGCGAAAGCGTCCACGCGCTTAAGGGTATTGACCTTAAATTCAGAAAAAATGAATTTGTCTCAATTCTTGGCCCCTCTGGGTGTGGCAAGACTACAATGCTTAATATTGTGGGCGGTCTTGACCACTATACTGACGGCGATCTTATTATTAATGGTATTTCAACAAAACAGTATAAAGACCGTGACTGGGATGCCTACAGGAATTATTCTATAGGCTTCGTTTTTCAGAGCTATAACCTGATTCCGCATCAGACAGTCCTCAAAAATGTAGAGCTTGCACTTACACTTTCCGGTGTATCTAAAAATGAAAGGCACAGAAGAGCTGTGGAAGCACTTGAAAGAGTAGGTCTTGGCAGCCAGTTAAAGAAAAAGCCCGGAGAAATGTCGGGCGGTCAGTGCCAGAGAGTAGCGATTGCCCGTGCTATTGTAAATGATCCGGATATTATACTTGCAGATGAACCTACCGGCGCTCTTGATACTGAAACAAGCGTTCAGGTAATGGATATTCTAAAGGATATCGCAAAAGACAGGCTTGTAATTATGGTAACTCATAACCCTGAGCTTGCGGAGAAATATTCAACAAGAATAGTGCGGATGCTTGATGGTGTTATTGTTTCCGACAGCGCCCCGCTTTCTGATGAGGAGATACAAAAGGAAACTGATGCCGACAAGAAAAAGCATGAGGCTGAAAAGGCAAGAAAGAAGAAATTGCCGTCAATGTCATTTGCGACATCGTTCGGGCTGTCTCTGAACAACCTGTTCACGAAAAAGGGCAGGACTGTTCTGACCAGCTTTGCCGGGTCTATCGGTATTATAGGAATTGCCCTTATATATGCTGTTTCACAGGGTACGACAATGTATATCGACAGTGTACAGGAACAGACACTTTCATCGTATCCACTTTCGCTTGAGGCGAGTCATGTTGATACAAGCTCTCTGATAACCAACTTTATGGGAAAGGCTGAATCTACGCAGGATCATGAAAATGATGCTGTATATCAGAAAGCAATGGTATATGATCTTATAAATGCTATGAACAGTATTGAAGAGGATAAAAATGACCTTAAAGCATTCAAGGCATATCTTGAAAAGGAAAGAAGCGATAAAAACAGTAAGCTTCACAAGGCTATATCAGGAGTAAAGTATTCCTACAATACGAATATGGCTGTATATACAAAAAGTGTTGACGGGAAGATAATAATATCGGATGCGCAGAATCTGCTCACTGAACTTATGAGCGATTATCTCGGATCTGATATGCAGTCGCTGGTGGCTTTGAGGGATTCCATGACGATGGGAACAATGGATTCTATGCTCACATCCGGTTCAAAGACATGGAAGGAGCTTCTTCCGGGAGATAATGGAAAGTCCGTGAATCCTGTTATTGAGGAGCAGTATGATCTGCTATACGGCACATGGCCGAATGACTACAATGAGGTAGTGCTGTTCGTCGATGAAAATAACGAACTCAGTGATCTTACACTTTATGCGCTTGGTCTGAGACCTGAAAAAGAGATAAAGGATATGCTTGACGCCGCATTCAATATGGAGAGTGTTGAATATGAGGCTAAAAGCTGGAGCTATGAAGAGCTTTGCAATATGGAGTTCCGAACAGTGCTTCCGTCCGATTGCTATGCTTACGATGACAATACAGACACATATAAGGATCTGCGCAAAAGTGAAGCAGGAATGAAGTATCTGTATGAAAAAGGAATTTCGCTGAAGGTCTGCGGTGTAGTAAAGCCGAATGAGGATGCAGTTTCAACAGGAGCTAACGGTCATATAGGCTATACTCATAAGCTGACGGAGTATATAATAAAATCGGCTGAGCAGTCCGGAGCGATAAGGGCACAGCTTGATAATCCTGCAAAGGATATCTTTACAGGACTGCCGTTCAAGGAAACCTCTGATGGCAACGGAACAAAGAACAGAGCGGATGATTTCAGGGAATATGTCAGCAGTATGTCAAAATCCGAGAAGGCAGACCTGTTCATAAAAATAAAGAGTGAGCCGACAGAGGATGAAATAAAAAAATATTCAGATGAAAAAACAGATTCAATATCAAGGAGCGATATTGAAAAGTCCATATCCAAGGCGATGAGCAGCAGAATGGGAATGGACGAAAGCAGTATAAAAAAGTATATAGTTGCAATGGGCGATGAAGAACTGAAAGAGCTTTATGTTCAGATGATAGAGGAAGAATTTAAGATACAGTATGCAATGAAGGCAAAGGAAAAATATTCCTCAAAGTCTGACAGCGAGCTTGCAGCAGAACTTGACAAGGAAATAAAGGACTATGATGATGAGAAATGTGCAGAGCTTTACAGCAGTGTAGTGGATTTTTCGTCATCAACATATGAGGATAATCTGAAAAAATTAGGCTATGTTGAAATAGATAACCCTGATATGATAAGTCTTTATGCGGCATCATTTGCGGATAAGGATGTTATTGAGGAAGCTATAAAGGAGTATAATGAGAGTGTGGATGATATGCAGGAGATACAATATACGGATTATGTTGGTCTGATGATGTCATCTGTTACAATGATAATCAATGCAATAACATATATACTGATCGCTTTTGTTGCGGTATCGCTGATAGTGTCATCAATAATGATAGGAGTAATAACCCTGATATCAGTTCAGGAAAGAACAAAGGAAATAGGAATACTTCGCGCTATCGGCGCATCAAAGAAAAATGTGTCGAGTATGTTCAATGCGGAAACGGTGATAATAGGCTTTACATCGGGTCTGTTGGGAGTAATAATAACCTATTTGCTGTGTATTCCGATAAACATTATTGTACATTCTCTGACAGAAATAAATAATCTCAGCGCATATCTGCCGCCGATAACAGCAGTAATACTGATTATAATAAGTGTTTTGCTGACGCTTATTGCAGGCATAATTCCGTCAGGAAGCGCCGCAAAGAAGGATCCGGTCGTTGCACTGAGAACTGAATAAAGGGAACCTCTGAAAGTTATGGGAGAAAAAATGGATACTAAAAAAATACTTGAAATACTTTGTGCTGAGAAGGGTATCTCCGGCAGAGAAAATGAAATGTCAGATATCGTAAAACAACTGTTGGGAGACTTCTGCAAGATCAGGACTCTTACGACAGGAACAGTCATTGCAGAAATGTGCAGTAATGAAAGCAGTTATCATATAATGCTTGATGCTCATATTGACAGGATAGGTCTTACTGTGACATATATTGATGAGAATGGCTTTTTATGCGTGGAGCCTGTAGGCGGAATTGATCTGCGCTCACTTCCGGGAAAGGCAGTTACTGTGGGAAATGGCATAATGGGAGTTATATGCACTATGCCGCCGCATCTTGATAAGGATGACAGCGGACTTGACCGCAGTAAGATAAGAGTAGATACAGGTCTGCCGACTGAAAGAGTAAGGGAACTTGTAAAAACAGGCGACAGCGTTATACTGAAAAGTAAATTCAGGGAGCTGCTTAATGATCGTATAGCAGTATCTGCGCTTGATAACAGAGCCGGCTGCGCAGTGCTTGTAAAATGCGCTGAAATGCTCAGGGAAAATCAGCCTCCATGCCGTGTATCGTTTGTATTTTCCTCTCAGGAGGAAACTAATGAAAGCGGCGCAAAAACAGCAGCGTTTATTTTACAGCCGGATGAAGCAGTTGTAGTGGATGTCGGATTTGCAAAGCAGGACGGAGTACCCTCGGATAAAAGCGGTGCTGTCGGCTGCGGAGGTATAATAAGCATAGCTCCTGTGCTGTCAAAAAATATTACGGACAGGCTTATCAGCATCGCAGAAAACAGGAATATAAACTGTGATTTTGAGGTTGATGGCGGCGGTACGGGAACAAATGCAGATGGTATAGCAGTTACAGCAGGTGGAATCCCATGCGGAGTTATATCTGTACCGGAAAAGAATATGCACACTCAGACGGAATGTGTTTCTGTTGGAGATATAGAAGCCTGTGCGGTTATTCTGTCAGATTATGTGATGGGGGAGGGAATACGGAATGTCTGACCTGGAATTACTGAAAAGGCTCTGTACAGCAGACGGAATATCAGGAGATGAAAGCAGAGTCAGAGCCATAATAGAAGATGAAATACGCCCCTATGCCGATGAAATGTACACAGATGCAATGGGAAATCTTATAGTGTTCAGAAAGGGCAGGGAAAGAGCAAAAACAAAACTGATGATATCTGCTCATATGGATGAGGTGGGTTTTATTGTTACGGATATAACCTCCGAAGGTATGCTTAAATTTGCTCCTGTAGGCGGCATAAATGACAGCGCCGTTTTTGCCGGACAGGTGCTTGTGGGAAAAAATAAGATAAGTGGTATAGTATGTTCAAAGCCGCTGCATCTTCTGAGTGCGGATGAGAAGAAAAAATGTCCGAAGATGGATTCACTGTCAATAGATATCGGGGTCTGCTCAAAGGAAGAAGCGCTAAAATATGTACGCCCCGGCGACAGCATAGTGTTTGACAGCTTCTATGATGACAGCGAAGGACGCATTATTTCTAAGGCTATAGATGATCGTTTCGGCTGTCTTGTAATGATAGAAATGATAAGATCAGAGCTGCCGTATGATATGTATTTTACATTCTGTGTGCAGGAGGAGGTCGGACTGAGGGGTTCAGCCTGCGCTGCATATACTGTAGCGCCTGACAGCGCAATTGTTATTGAGGCTACAACTGCTGCTGATGTTCCTTTTTCGGAGGGAGAAAAGAGAGTATGTCTTGCAGGCGGCGGCGCGGTAGTGTCATTTATGGACAGATCGACTATATACGATAAGGAATACTATGATATGGCAATGCGCCTTGCCCGTGAGAATAATATACCGGCACAGACAAAAACAATGATAGCCGGCGGCAATGACGCTGGCGCTATTCACCGTTCAAGGGGCGGAGTACGCACTATTGCTGTATCAGTACCTTGCAGATATCTTCACGGCAGCGCGGCGCTTATCCGTATATCAGATGCAGAGGCTGTATCGGAAATTGTGAGAATTCTTGCATCGGAGATCGCCGGAAATGATAAGACTTATTGATGAAAGCAATGCTGAAATACTTTCAGATCTGTGTTCCGCTGCGGATTTTACAGCCTGCCGGATATACAGTCTTTTCCGCAGCTGGTATGGCATAGATAAGGATATGCTGTTCTGGCTGCAGTATGACGGCAGCGGAAAAGCGGTGGCGGCTCTTGCAAAAAGCGGTGGGGAGCTTACTGTATTTTATACGGATAAAGCCGACATGGATGAGCTTATGGAGTTTGCCGGTGTGGTCGGGTGCAGCAGTATAGTAAGCAGAGATGCTCCGGACGGAAGAAAAAATAGTTCTGCTGTTGTTATGAAATATAATGGTAATGCAGGCTTTAAGTCAGTTTTGCCGGAATATGACGAGATACCTTTTACGGATATATACAGACTGATGAAAAGCTGTCGCTGCGATGATCTTTTTGTACCGGAGTATGAGGTGTTTCTGCCGGAGCTTTCACATTGTCTGCGTCATGGTACGGCGCTTTGCAATTATATTATTGCAGACGGAATTCCGGTATCATTTTGTATGACAACAGCGCTTTCTGAAACGGCTGCTGTTATCGGAGGAGTCTGTACATCTCCGGAGTACCGCCGCAGAGGATATGGCAGCCGCTGCATACAGGGACTTATTGCAGAGCTTGGCAGCCGTGATATATTCGTAGTGAGGGATAAGGGCAGGAATCAGAGTTTTTATCAGAGTGTAGGCTTTTATGATATTCAGGAGGCAAACATAAACTGATTGAGTACAGCCTTACTTTTTGATATTGGAATAAATGATAAAAGTTTCGGTCGTGCCTCTGAAAAGGAGAAAAAGGAAAATGTTTTTTGATATATCAGACGAAACAAGGAAAATAGGTGAAAAAGCTGAGCAGCTTGCGGCTCCGGCTTTTGAAAGAATAAATGAGATAACAGAATATAATCAGCTTAAAATGCTTAAAGCCTTTCAGGATGCAAGAGTGAGTGAGAGCTGCTTTACTGCTTCTACAGGATATGGCTACGGCGACAGGGGCAGAGATGTTCTTGATAGTATCTATGCACAGGTTTTCGATACAGAGGATGCTCTTGTAAGACATAGCTTTGCAAGCGGTACGCATACTCTGACAGTAGCACTTTTTGGTGTTCTTCGTCCGGGCGATACGATGCTTTCAGTTACTGGTCTGCCGTATGATACGCTGCAGGGAGTTATCGGTACGGGCGGTGAAAGCTCTGGTTCGCTAAAGGAATTCGGAATAAAATATGAGCAGCTTGATCTGCTTGCGGATGGCAAAGTTGACTTTGAAGGTATGAAAACAGCTGTAAAGCCTGATACCAGGATGGTTTATATACAGCGTTCAAGAGGGTATTCACTGCGTCCGACGCTTCTTTGTGACGACATACGAAGAATAGCAGAAATTGCTCACAGTATTGCGCCGGAGTGTATTGTAATGCTTGATAACTGCTATGGGGAGTATGTTGAGATAGATGCGCCGGGAAAGTATGTTGACCTGATGGCAGGCTCTCTGATAAAGAATCCGGGCGGTGGGATAGCGCCGACAGGAGGTTATATTGCCGGAAAGAAAAAACTTGTCGAGGACTGCTCCTACAGGATGACTACTCCCGGAACAGGAAGAGAGATCGGATGTACACTCGGACATAACAGGGAGCTTTTTATGGGTACATACAATGCACCCCATGTTACAGGTGAAGCACTGAAAACAGCAGTGTTTGCAGCAGCAGTTTTCGGACTTAAGGGATTCGGAGTAACACCGCTTTTCGATGAGGAAAGAGGGGATATCATACAGGCAATAATGCTTGAAACACCTGAAAGACTGATATCATTCTGTCAGGGCATACAGGCGGCATCACCTGTGGATTCATTTGTAGTTCCGGAGCCGTGGGATATGCCCGGATACGACAGCAAAGTAATTATGGCAGCAGGAGCGTTTACACTTGGTTCGTCAATAGAGCTTTCAGCGGATGCGCCTTTGCGTGAGCCTTATGCAGTATGGATGCAGGGAGGGCTTAATTTCCATACGGGAAAAACAGCGGTGCTTCTTGCGGCAAACAGCATTTAACGGAGGTAAAAGATGTCACTTAAAAAAAGAGGATATGCAGTTGCTCAGGTGTCGCATAAGGCGGAGATCAGTCTTAATGCAGGGCATCCCTGGGTATATGATGCGGAGATAAAGGAGCTTGACGGGGATGTTATGAACGGCGATATCGTAGATGTCGTCAGCGGAAAGGGCAGATACCTGGGAACAGGCTTTTACAATGATAATTCAAAAATAAGAATAAGGATCATATCTAAAAATACAAATGATAAGTTTGATATTCCGTTCTTTGAGCGTCGTGTGCGTTATGCGTGGGAGTACAGGAAAACAGTAATGGGCAGTGATCTTGACTGCTGCCGTATAATTTTCGGAGAAGCGGATACATTTCCGGGACTTACAGTTGATAAGTTCCATGATATACTTGTAACACAGACCCTTTCACTTGGCATCGAAATGAGAAAGGATATTATTTTCCCTCTTATTGTAAAGGTACTTGAGGAGGACGGATATCCTATAAGAGGAATTTTCGAGCGCAATGATGTAAGGGTCAGAGAGCTTGAAGGAATGGTACAGAATAAGGGCTTTTATCATTTGCCGGAGAAAACAGAGCCGGACAGTACAAGCGTAATAATTACTGAAAATGGAATAAAGTACAATGTAGATTTTGAAAACGGACAAAAGACAGGATTTTTCCTCGATCAGAAATATAACCGCCTTGCAGCGGCAAAAATAGCAAGGGGAAGAAAAGTCCTGGACTGCTTTACACATACGGGTTCCTTTGCACTTAATGCTGCAAAAGGCGGCGCAGAGCGTGTATGTGCAGTTGATATATCGGAAGAAGCCGTTGAAATGGCAAGAAGAAATGCACAGCTGAATGGTCTTGAGGATAAAATGGACTTTATGTGTGAGAATGTCTTTGACCTGCTTACATCCATGTCGGGAAAAGAGGGATATGACTTTATAATTCTTGATCCTCCGGCATTTACAAAATCAAGGGCAACGGTTGACAGTGCAATGCGCGGATATAAGGAAATAAACCTCCGCGCAATGAAGCTATTGCCCCTCGGAGGATATCTTGCGACCTGCTCATGCTCACACTTTATGTCTGAACAGCTTTTTGAGGAAATGCTGCGCTCAGCGGCAATGGACGCTCATGTATCGCTGAGAAGGATAGAATACCGTCAGCAGTCACCGGATCATCCTGTGCTGTGTAATGTACCCGAAACAGAATATCTGAAATTTTATTTGTTTCAGGTGGTTTAGACGCTTGACAAATGAAAAATAATGTGGTATAGTAGATATACCTCAGAGGAGGCTTATTTTTTTGTGCCTTGTTTGAGGGAGGCTAAATTATTCCGAAATACCGGGAGGTGCCGTCATGAGAGTAAAAATAACACTAGCCTGCACAGAGTGCAAACAGCG
>CACZSM010000130.1 GCA_902783815.1 uncultured Ruminococcus sp. | reverse complement strand
GTTGATGTTGAATGAACTGTCTGAACTGAGAACATCAGCAATATAACAAAATAAAGACCGGACAGCCTGTAAGGGTTGTCCGGTCAACTTCTTGTTTGCCGAATTTAGTCGTGGGGCTTGATCTATCTGATAAGCGGTGTTACGAAAATATATGGGTTGCTGTCCTCGCCGAGCCATTCAAGTATGCCCTGCATTACCTTTTCAGGTACAACTATACTTCCGTGTGTGGGTTTGTCGCCGCAGCACATGAAGATCCCGGCGGCATACTCACTGTCAGGGGATGATGTATTGTAATTCACAACAAGTCCGTATCTGTATGACTTTTTATCATCCGCCATCTTTACTGCGCTTTCCCAGTCCTTTTCTTCTGTTCCTTCTACAAATTGATTGTAATACCCGGATTCCGGGTCATCGACAAGAAGAGTGTTTTCAGTAATAGCGTACAGAGGATAGTCTGTCTGCGGTTTTCCTCCGCAATAGAATCCGCTGCCTAATGAATAAATGCCAAGCGGAGTTTTATCCGATCCCGGCGCTACTTCAAAATCAGCGCCGTTGTCGCCGATATAGCCCTTGTCTGTAACTGCCTTTCCGTCTCCGGCTATATTCCACCAGTAACCGCTTTCCGATCTTTGGTAGCAGTATATATTTGCTGAACTCAGGGATGTTGTCGCAACAAGAATAAAGTGATCCGTATCAAGTGTATCATAAGTATAGCCAAAATCTGAAAGATATGTCGTAAGCTCTGTCGGCTGCCCTGACAGGTCGGAAGGTGCTGTCAGCTTCCATCCGGTATTTGTCGGTTCAGGTGTTTCCTCCTCAGCCGTACTGCTTTCCTCTGGCGCAGATATCTCTGCCGCTGCGGTACTGCTTTCCTGTGGTGTGGATTTTTCAGATGTCTGAGAGGTCTGCGGCTTATCGTCTGCAAACCATTCCTTTGGCAGTATATTTCCGCCGCTTTTGATATCAAGCGCAAGTACAGCAGCCGCTCCGACAGATGCCGCAAGTATAACAGATAAAATTACCTCGGTTACTACAAATGTAGATTTTTTCATTATGACATCTCCTTTACAAAAAAACATTCCCATAAGGAAACACTGAATAGATCATTCCTGACTGCTCAGTAACTGTCGTGCTGTGCGGTCACGGCGAACGCCGGAACAGAAAAACTGTCCGGTGGATCATTTAGCATTTTTAATGAATTCAAAATTCTGTACAATGTATATTACGCCTGATATAACGGTAAGCAAAGCGGATATCCATAATGCAATATTTCCGGCAAGCAGGAAAGCATTTCCAGTTGCGGCGCTGTCATTGAAGCTAAGCACACCCATACGGTCAAGCTCTGCAAGGTATTGCAGTAGCAGTACCAGTATAACGGCTATTATCTGACTTACGGTTTTTGCCTTGCCCCATATATTTGCCGCTACGACCTTTCCTTTTGACGATGCCACAAGTCTCATAGCTGTTACCATGAATTCTCTTGATATTATTATCGTCAGTGTTACCGCATCCGACAGCCCAAGCTGTACAAAACACGCAAGAGCTGCTGTTATCATTATCTTATCAGCGAGAGGATCGGCAAACTTTCCGAAGTCAGTGATAAGATTATGCTTTCTTGCTATTTTTCCGTCAAGATGATCCGTATAGGATGCCGCGCAGAAAATTATCAGTGCTACAAGATAGTGGTGAGGTATTGACGGCATAAGCAAAAAGAATATATAGAACGGAACAAGAATTATTCTCAGCATTGTCAATTTATTTGGCAGATTCATATAATTTCCTCTTTTCATTATTATAGCGGTTCGCCCAGTCCCATCAGGTCGAAACCAAGCGTATCTGTAATATTTACCCTGAGCAGATCACCAACACGGGGTTTGTAGCCCTCACAGACAAAGTAAACTTTACCATCGACCTCCGGGGCATCCATTTCACTTCTGCCGAAGAAACATTCCGTCATTCTGTCGTAACCCTCACAGATGACCCTCAGCTTCCTTCCGACAGATCCCTTAGCCTTTTCAGCCATTATTCTCTCCTGCTGTTCCATCAGGATATCCCGGCGATGTTTTTTTACATCCTCATCGACCTGATCCTTCATATTTGCAGCAGGGGTATTTTCTTCCACAGAATAGGCAAAACAGCCCATTCTTTCAAATTTCATTTCCTCCACGAATTCAGAAAGCTCCTCAAACTGTTCCTCTGTTTCAGAGGGGAAGCCAGTCATAAGAGTAGTTCTGATAGTGATGCCCTTGACTTTTTCACGCAGAGTCCTGACAAGTGCTGAAAGTGACTCTTTGCTGCCGTGTCTGTTCATTTTTTTCAATATATCGGCATTGCAGTGCTGCATCGGGATATCAATATATTTCAGCACTTTTGTTTCGCTTGCAAAAACATCAATAAGTTCATCGGATATTCTTTCCGGGTAGCAGTACAGCACACGGAAATATACGGATCCCTCGATCCTGCAAAGTCTGCGAAGAAGCTCCGGCAGCATAGGCTTACCATAGAGATCCTCGCCATACCTTGTTGTATCCTGTGCAATTATGATAAATTCCTTAACGCCATATCGTGCAAACTCCTCAGCCTCTTTTACTATATCCTCCATTGGTTTGCTGCGGAATTTTCCCCGGATCATTGGTATAGCGCAGTAAGTACAGTGATTATCGCAGCCCTCAGCTATTTTCAGATATGTATAATAAAACGGCGTAGTCATAACTCTGCCGCCGCAGAGTGAGAGATCTGTTTTCTGGGGGAAGTATTCCTGTTTTTTTCCTTTGAGGACATTGTAGATAACATCCGCGATACCGGCATTACCTCCGATACCTATAACTGCATCCACCTCATAAAGTTCCTTCATAATTTCCTTCTGATACCTTTCGGCAAGACAGCCTGTAACAACAATTGCCTTAAGTCTGCCGGAGTTTTTAAGTCTTACGAGGTCAAGTATCTCATCTATGCTTTCCTGTTTTGCATCCTCGATAAAACCGCAGGTATTCACGATCGCAACATCGCTGTAAGCCGCATTTCTTACCAGCTCAAAGCCAGCCTGTTTGAGGGTGAACATCATCATTTCTGCATCAACACGGTTTTTTGCACATCCAAGACTAACCATTCCCACTTTAACAGCCATAACAAATCATTCCTCACCAATATTCATTCACTACTGAATTTATATCATACCACGAAAATCCCATTCCGGCAAGAGTGCTGACAACTTTTTTTCTATTTCCTTCATCGTTCATCAGTTTTGCATACTTTGTTTCCAGAAGGTACCGTATCTGTTCCTCCGGGTCGATCCCAAGCTCCTCAATAATTTCCTCTGCAAGCTCCTTATCTATTCCTTTTTTTAACATTTCATAGAGAGTTCTTTTTTCTGAGTATTTCTTTTTCACCAAAAGCTGATAGGCATATTCTTTTGCAAAGCCCTCATCGTCAATAAGCCCCAGCTCCTGCAATCTTTCGACAGCAGTTACTGCGGCTTTTTCACCATATTCAATTTTCAGCTTATCCTCGATCTCTTTTCTTGTTCTTGCGCGGTATTCTATCAGATAGAGAGCTTTTTCCTTTGCGCGGTTCACATTTGAAGTCTCGATCAGGTCATGAAGCTGGTCATCGTCTATTTCCGATCCTTCCCGGAATCCGGATGCAGCCAGTGTAACGGTATCAATACTGACTGCATATTCTCCGTGAATATAGAGGGCGCTCAATGATTTTTTTCTTGGCTCTACAGCTGTTATCAGCATATTATTCCACCATCATATCAATACTTCCGGATGTTCTCGGTTCAGCCTGTTCATCAGTATTTACGGATGCTTCCGCAGGTTTTGTTTCAGGTCTTTCCTGATCGCCGTCATCAGCAGACTTAGACTTTATTTTTTTAGTCTGTCTGGAGAAAGTAAGTTTTTCCCTGTTTTCCATAACCTCTGCTTCAATTTTTTCAGCGATCTCAGGGTGTGACTTGATAAATTCCTTAGCATTATCTCTGCCCTGACCTATCCTGTCACTTCCGTATGAGAACCATGCGCCGCTTTTCTTTACAACATCCAGCTGTACGGCGAGGTCAAGAAGTTCTCCGACTCTTGAAATACCCTGTCCGTACATAATATCGAATTCAGCCTCTCTGAACGGAGGAGCAATTTTATTTTTAACTACCTTAGCCCTTGTTCTTGAACCTATAACATCCGTACCGGATTTAATGGTATCAATTTTTCTGATATCTATTCTTACGGAAGCATAGAATTTCAGTGCGCGGCCGCCGGGAGTAGTTTCAGGGTTGCCGAACATTATTCCGACCTTTTCACGAAGCTGATTGATAAAAATTGCAACGCAGTTCAGCTTTGAGATAGATCCGGCGAGTTTTCTGAGAGCCTGAGACATAAGTCTTGCCTGCAATCCGACATGAGAGGCGCCCATATCGCCCTCAATTTCAGCCTTTGGTGCAAGTGCTGCAACGGAATCTACAACGATAATATCAATAGCGCCGGATCTTACAAGAGCCTCTGCGATTTCGAGGGCATCCTCACCGGTATCGGGCTGAGATACGAGCAGTTCGTCAATATCAACGCCAAGAGCCTTTGCGTAGATAGGGTCAAGAGCGTGTTCAACATCTATAAAAGCGGCGTAGCCGCCTTTTTTCTGAGCCTCAGCGATACAGTGGAGAGCGAGAGTCGTCTTACCGGAGGATTCAGGGCCATATATTTCGATTATCCTGCCCTTTGGCAGACCGCCGATACCAAGTGCCATATCCAGAGAAAGGGAACCGGTAGGTATAGAATCCACCTGCATAGCCGCATTCTGTCCAAGACGCATAACAGCGCCTTTTCCGAACTGTTTTTCTATCTGATGAAGAGCTGTTTCAAGAGCCTTCTGTTTATCTACTGCCATATCATCAAATCCTTTCATATTCCACTCAGAAGTACAGTGATTTTCACTGCACCTACATTATACATTTTTTTATATCTGATTGCAAGTATAATATTTTATAATATGTACACTTTAATGTACATCAGTTTTGCTGTAATGGGATCTTCTTCCTATAACGGTCCTGTCAAGACCCTGTATATCCTTTACTATTCTGAGTTCAGTTATGCCGTTGTTTTCCAGAAGTTTTCTTACATCTTCTCCCTGTTCTTCACCTATTTCAAGAGCAATAATACCTCCGCTTTTCAGCTTCGGCACCCATTTTTCAGCTATAGTCCTGTAGAAATCAAGACCGTCCTCACCGCCGTCAAGCGCCATTTCCGGCTCACAGCGAACTTCTTTTTGTAAAGAAGGTATTTCTGATTTCCGTATATAGGGGGGATTTGATATGATAACATCAAATGACCCGTCGTTGTAGCTGTCATAGCATTTTTTTATATCACATTTTACTGGTACGACTCTTCCGCCGACGCCGTTAAGTTCAGTATTTTTTTCAAGATATACGAAAGCGGCGTCCGAAAGTTCGGCAGCGATCACTCTTGCGCCCGGAATATTCCTTGCAACAGCTATTGCAATAGCGCCGCTGCCGCTGCAAAGGTCTATTACAAGCGGAGAATCCCAGGAATACTTCAATACCTCACGGACGCATACCTCTGTATCATCCCGTGGAATAAGAACACCCTCTCCGACCAATAATTCGCAGTCCATAAATGACCAGCAGCCTGAAATATACTGCAGCGGATAACCTTCTGATCTCTTTTCCGCAGCCTCACAGACCATATTCACAATTTCCGGTTCAGCCTGACAGTCCTGAT
The DNA here is from genome assembly GCA_902783815.1 of uncultured Ruminococcus sp. GTDB lineage: Bacteria > Bacillota > Clostridia > Oscillospirales > Acutalibacteraceae > UBA1213. The sequence goes on along the minus strand of CACZSM010000130.1, from coordinate 5,608 downwards.
TGATAAGGTACGATACCCTGTTCATACCCGTAAAATGGAGTACAAGCTCCATTGCATCAGATTCCGGGGAATCGGTGCCTGATTTTTTCAGTAATTCATATATGCTGCGATACAACTCCCTGAAAGTCATTTTATCCTGTCCTCTCCGTTTTCAGGGATAACATCCTTCATAGCTTCTATTGCTACTTCTATCATGGTATCATCAGGCTCCTTAGTAGTGATCCTCTGCATCCAGAGTCCCGGAGCAGCAATAATTCTTGTCAGCAGGTTATCATGTCTGCCGCACAGTCTTATAAGCTCATAGCCTATCCCGACGGTAACAGGCAGAACAAGAATTTTCACTGCCGAACGCAGCAGGACATTATCTATCCTTATGAACATTCCTATTATTATACCGACAAGAAGCATCAGTATAAGAAAGCTGGTACCGCATCTCGGATGGAACCTTATCTGCTTTCTGACATTTTCAACAGTCAGTTCAAGACCGTATTCATAGCAGAAAATAGTCTTATGTTCAGCTCCGTGGAACTGGAACACTCTTTTTATATCCTTATTAAGTGTGCAGAGCCACATATAGGCAAGGAAAAGTATTATTCTGAGGACTCCCTCAAACACTGGTCTCCAGAACTTTTCGATTCCGAAAACAGTAGCCTTCAGTCCATCGAACCAACCGGACATAACATCATATAGCCAGGTTGGTATGAAAACGAATACTCCTATACAAAAGACGACTGCAATTACTGTAGATATTGCCATTATAATATTCAGTGCCTTATCTCCGAGATGTTCATTTACCCATATATCGAATTTGGAAAGTTCCTCTTCCTGATCTGAACAGTCATCCTCAAGGGCCTTATCAGCGGACATCATAAGTGCTTTTTCACCCGTAACAAGTGAATCTATCATATTTACAACGCCCCTGATAAGCGGCAGCCGCAGTATTTTATGTTTTTTACCCCAGTCGAGAGGATGAATTTCCTCCAGTATTATAGTACCGTCAGGCTTGCGTATGGCAGCGGTAGTCTTTTTCGGACCCCTCATCATTATACCTTCCATCAGTGCCTGACCGCCGATAGAGGTTATCAGCTTGGTTTTTTCCTTTTTCATTTTCTGCCCTCTTTCATTCTTCTGTTTCATCAGCTTCTTTTTTCTCCTGAATAGTAGGAAGGACAATTGTTACTGTCGTACCGACATTTTCCGTACTGTCAATATCAAGAGTACCATTATGCAGCTTTACTATCTCATCTGCTACTGCAAGTCCTATTCCGGAGCCTCTTACGGTCTGATTAGCCTTGTAGAATTTCTGCTTTACCTTTGGAAGATCAGCTGCCGGTATTCCGCAGCCATTATCGGATATCGTTATTACAATATCTGTGCCTTCAAGCTCTACTCCTACATTTACTACTCCGTCTGTGCTTGAATACTTAAGTGCATTATCTATTATATTTATAAATACCTGTCTCAGACGGTTCCTGTCGCCAAGTACCGGCGGCAGCATCTCAGGTTCTTCATAGACTATATGCTTATTTTCAGAATTCGCTCTTTCCTTCTGCATATAGATGGATTCATCAAGCTCTGCAAGAATATCTGTCTTATCCATTATAAGTACCATTCTGTCCTGCTGTATGCGTGAGAAATCAAGTACCTCCTCAACAATGCCGTTAAGTCTTTCTGTTTCCTTGATTATGATATTCATACCCTTTTCAAGTGTTTTCCTGTCCTGAAAACCGTCAAGCTGCATTGTCTCAGCCCAGCCCTTTATGGCTGTCAGCGGCGTCCTCAGCTCATGGGATACTGAGGATATGAAGTCGTTTTTCATCCTGTCCGCAGTGCCAAGCTCTCCTGCCATATAATTTATTGTATCGCAGAGATCGCCTATTTCGTCATCATAGAATTTGTCTATCCTCGCTTCAAAATCTCCCTGGGCTATCCGCTTGGCTGTCTCACTTATCTCCCGTACCGGCCTTACGATCGAACCAAGAAAATATGTGCTCGATATGAATATGAAAAACATTATCAGTATGCCTATAAGACATACAAGCGTTATGGATATAAATATCTTCCTGTCTGCTTCCTCTAACGATACAACATACCTTATCGCTCCGAGCTGCTTGCCGTTCCGGTCCGTTATTACCCTCGTGAGAGCCATAACATTCTCTCCGGAACTTATCTTTCCGTGCCAGTCTGCATAATTGCTCTCTGAATCAAGCGCCGCTGTGTAATCAGGCATGGTCTGGTCCTTTTCAGGCGTGAATCCTGTCGAGGTTATTACAGGCTTTCCACTGTCGTCTATTACCATTAGCTCCATTAGCTCTTTATCAGGGAAATTCTCAACATAATCTCTTGCAGTGTCGGTGAACCTGCCCTTTTCATTGAACATATTGACAAGCTCACTCGAACGCCCGTTAAGCGTCTGGAAAATGCCATTGTAGTAAAAACTCTGCACTATAGCCGCAAATGCCGCAATCAGTACAAACAGGATTATCAGGATCACTCCGAAGGTGTTAAGTACCCATCTTTTTGTGATTCCTTTCAAGTTATGACCCCCTTACTCGTTAGTTTACCTCCCACTTGTATCCCAGTCCCCATACCGTCACTATGTATTTCGGCGCGGAAGGATTGTCTTCTATCTTCATCCTCAGTCGGCGTATGTTTACATCTACTATCTTCTCTTCTCCTACATATTGGTCGCCCCATACATATTTCAGTATCGCACTCCTGTCAAGCGCTGTGCCTGGATTTGAAAAGAAATATTCCATTATCTGAAATTCTACCTGCGTCAGATCTATCCTCCTGCCACTCTTCTTCAGTGAGTGATGCTTCAGATTTAATGTGAAATCTCCGGATTTTATCTCCTCTTTGAAATTGTTTTCACTCCTCATCTCCGCTATCGCTATCCTTCGATACAGCGCATCTACCCTCGCTACAAGCTCCATCGGACTGAATGGCTTTGTTACATAATCATCCGCTCCGTGCATCAGCCCCGTTACTTTGTCCATCTCCTGCGTCTTGGCCGTCAGCATGATTATCCCCAGATTGCCGTTGCGCTTCCTTAATTCCTTGCATACCGATAACCCGTCAAGCTCCGGCATCATTATGTCAAGTACCGCTATGTCAAAATCTCCGTTCGCTTCGTCATACTTCTTTAACGCTACCGCTCCGTTCTCTGCCTCCGTTACATTGTACCCGGCTCTCTCAAGGTTGATTACAACAAAATCTCTTATCGCATTTTCGTCCTCTGCTACTAATATGTTCTTCATCATCTTCACTCTCCCTATGTTATTATCTTTATCAGATTTACTAATCTCTCTTCCGTCAGATTCATCGTCTCCCAGACATCAGTCCTGTATAGCTTCGCCGCAAGTACCGCATCTGATCCGCTTTTTGACGACTTGTTCAATAATATGTAGTCCTTGCTGTCCTGCTTGCTCCATACCGACCTCGTGAAACGGTATATCGTCAGCAGCTTCTCGCCTTTCATGCCGGCTTTGCTGTTCCATGTGTAAAATGTTATCTGCCTGTTCTCGGGGTCGCTGAGCGCTGTTACATTACCTATCCACTCGTCAGGCATTATTACATAGTATCCGTCTGTATAGTTTATTACCGTGTTCAGCTTCGTTTTCAGCCCTCCATCTGTTATGTCTATCTGCTTCCAGCTTGTCATCATACATACAGATCCTGGATTTTCATTTGCCGATGCCGGCATCTGCGATACGACCGGTAACTCTATGTAACTGTCATTGTCAACATCCTTCGCGTTTACAATGTACTTCCTCGTCGTCGGATTTACTACCGCTCCGCTTTCATTCACCGTTACCAGTGGATTTACAAGCGTATTCATTACCGGCTCGTAATATATCAGCTGCGTCGCTAATACCCCTCCGGTCTTTTCACAGTCTATGTATATCCCCATCCTGTCCGGCGATATCTTGCCCACTACTACATTTGTGAAATTCGTTACCTCCGAATCAAGCTCTATGTCATATTTGCTTATCGGCCTCTTCTCCTGCTCGGAATATTGAAGCAGCTTCGCACTTGATGGCGTCTGGGTCTGTGTGTTCCTCAGCGAAAGCAAAACTATATCTTCTGAACTGTCATCTGTGAGGTCTGTTATTACTATATCTGTATATGTGTCCTCGATAAGCATTTCTCTGACTGTGCCGCTTTCAAGTGAATACGCGGTGAGAGTATTTCTTGATGAATTATAGCCTGTCCACCCTACAAGTATCTCATCCCTGCCATCCTTGTTTATGTCTTTGAGTATCATCCTGTCAACGCCTGAGCCTGGATTTGTGAAATTGCCCAGGCTTATCCATTCTTCGCCTACATGAGCTATTATTGATAGATTAAGCGTTGGATCGGTTTCTCCTGAATAAAACGCTGCGGCATATTCATTGCTGCCCGTTTCAAATACATTTATCGCTGCCCGGTAGCTGCCTTTCTGGGGATATTTCAGCTTGTAGCCTGATCCTGCCTGCTGACTTATTATCGTCTGTATGTCAGCCCTGTCGCCGGTCGCCCTCGGAGGACGAAGCAGAGTCTGATCCCCGAAGGAAACATCGTAACAGCCGGACATTGATGCCATCGCCCCAAAGGCTGCAATCGACAGCAGAATATATCTTATCCCTTTCCATTTCCCTTTCAAATCCTACACCTCCGGCATCTTTGCGATCAGAAATTTTATTCTGATACCTTCGTCAGAAAACATCTTTTCATGTTCTGTCATAATATTTGGCTCATAGCCTGAGTTATGCAGATCCCTTGTTACATATATTATTTTGAATCCACATTCCTCAAAGTATGCAATACTTTCCTCAAAAAGCTGGTCATCATCGGTCTTGAAATGAATCTCTCCGCCAGGGGTCAGAAACTCCTTATACTGCATAAGCTGTCTTGGGTGAGTCAGGCGGTGTTTTTTATGCTTATTTCTCGGCCACGGGTTACAGAAGTTGATATAAATTCTTGATATAACATCACCGCTGCCCAATACGGAGGAAATATTCTCAATATTACAGGCAGTCAGCAGGATATTATCAGCCGGAATACCGAGCTGCTGAAAGAGGGAGGAGATATTTCTTCTTGCAACGCCGAGCATTTTATACTCGATATCCATTGCGATGAGATCAACATTTCTGTTTTGCGCAGCAAACTGAGCAGCGAAGCCGCCCTTACCGCAGCCAAGCTCCAGATACAGCGGCGCCTGCTGTGCAAAGCGCTCTTTCCAGTGACCCTTCATATCCTCCGGATGGAGGACGAAGTAATCGCAGGCTTCAAGTTCCGGTTTAGCCCAGGGTTTATTTCTCATTCTCATAATCAAAAATCCCATTCTGTGATAGTATCGTCAAGGAAAAATTCATCCTTACAAAGGACATTATACACTTTTTCTTCCGACATTTCAACAGCAGCAGAGCGTATTGACTGGAAATAATTTGGCGAAAGGTATTGACAAAGGCGGCAAAAACTGATAGAATAAAAAATACTGTGAGTAGTTAGCTGCATATTTATATAATGTAAGGTCAACATTGAAAAATAAAAAAATCTAACTAAAGAAAGGAAAATGCTTTATGAAAAAGAAAAACAGCGCAATGAAAAAGCTGATACCGGCTAC
>CACZSM010000129.1 GCA_902783815.1 uncultured Ruminococcus sp. | reverse complement strand
CGTTACTGTACCTGTTGTATATGCTCCGGGCTGCCGGAACTCTACGCCTAAATATTCCGCAGTCGATAACGACAGGTTTTCTGCTATTTCTCCGATGTTTTCCCTTATCCAGTCTGCATCATCACGGTTGTCGTGAAATGCTACTTCTATCAGTATGGCTGTGGCTTTCGTTCGGCGAAGCTCCGCAAGTGTTGTTGTCGGTACTATCCGTACAAGCTCCGGGGCAGGATATATAGCTCTGAAATTTTCTGCAAAAAGATCAGCAGCCTTTTTTCCCTCCGGCGATCCCTCAAAATAGTAAACCTGTGCGCCCCGTACCTTTCCTGAATTTTCCCCGGCAGCTGCATTGGAATGTATCGCCAGATGAAAGTCGTATTTCCCTGTGTTTGACTGAGCTATTGAGTTCCCGACAGTCTTTGACGGGTCGTTGCGGGTGAATTCTATACCCGATGCAGTAAGATATGGTTCCATTGCATCAGCAATAAGATTCATATAGTATTCTTCATTACCGCCGTCGATATAGGGGTTGTATTCCTGTGTTGACGGGCTGAGATATATTTCCGGCATAGTGAAACCTCCGTTTGCAGAATTTCAGCCGTCCGCGGACAGCTTTTTAAAAAATACCTCCGATGAAAGATCATCAGGACGCAAAAATCTGTGAATAGAAAACAGGTCGTCCGGACTGTATAGAATATTCATCTTTTCCTCACAGTCGAATGAGGCGCTGAAACCGATCTCTTTGATAATACTGTAAGTTTCACTGCTTACCGCTCCGTATGGATATACAATTGCCTGCGGAGCTTTTCCAGTTTCCTTTTCTATTCTTTCGTTAGCCTTTTGCAGATCATCCTTTATCCTCACTTTGTATTCGCTTTCAGTCTCACCCTTTCTTTTTTGTATGCCCTGTATGCCGTCATTGATATGATGAAGGTCATAGGTGTGGTTTCCAAGCTCTACAAGACCGGAACCGCACATTTCTCTGTACTCCTCCCAGCGGCACTGCGACCACATTACATTGCGGTTATCATCATTTTCAGCATCATCAATTGATTTTGCAATAGGCGATATCAGAGCCTTGCATCCGTATTCCTTAAGAAGAGGATAGGCATATACATAGTTATCGTAGTAGCCGTCATCAAATGTAAGCATAACAGGCTTTTCCGGCAGCTTTGTACCGTTTTTGAAATGGCTTACAAGGTCTGATACAGAGATGGTTTCATAGCCGTTATTTTTCAGATATTCAAGATCATCTTTAAGATGCTGAGGGGAAATGATATAGAGATTTTGCCGGTCTTTGTTTTCCGTAAAACCATGATACATGATGACTGGTAATGTTATACAGTCTTTCTTTCCGGCTGTCTGTACAGACATTATGCCGGATATGGATATGAATATACTGAGTATAAGCATACCCAAAATAGCTGCTGCCGCAAATATCCGTTTTCTTTTTATTACATAATACAACTCTTTATTCTCCTTTCAAAGAAAAAATGTTATTTTTTAATAAAATCTATTGAATAATCAGGTAAAATATAGTATAATTAAGTGAACTTTTTTATTTATTATGCTTTTTGTTTGCTGCGACAAATGACATAAATGCTTTTTGTGAATAATAACATTCAGCCGTTTGTCGTATTATTTATATACTATTTTTTTTGAAAGGAATGGCTTGCAGCCGGTGATGACAGTGTCTGCGAATAATAAATTCATCAATTTCTTTGTTGGTACGCCTAAATATAATGATGATAAAGACTATTCTGATTATGCTTTCTATACAGCGCCGCTTAATATGTTTTTTCTTGCCTGCGTAATGATACACGGCGCGTACCTGATTATTTTTTCCACTCTCAGGATATATCTTATGCTGATGATGGACGGTATATGTCTGCTGCTTTATGCAACCTTTGTTATCCTGCTTAAATACTTTAAAGGGTCGTGGCTGCCGTGTACGCTTGTTTCGGCGTTTGTACTGTTTGTACACCAGATATGTGCCGTAACGCTTTTCGGACTTTCAAGTGGATTCCAGTATCTGCTGATACCTCTGATGTTCCTTTCGGTGTTCATACGGAAGAAGGGCAAAATATTTGATTTTCTCAGAAAAATAATAATCATTCTTGCTTCGGTAACATTTATTTTCCTGTCTGTCTATTACAATGACTATTCGCCGCATTACCGGATACCGTATCTTTATGAAACTGCGCTGCTTATTATGAATTGTATAGTGAGTTTTATTGTTACGGCAGTGTTCACAGGCAGAGTAGTTCATTCGCTTGATACAAAAAGGAGTCAGCTGGATACGAGTGTGACTCAGAAGGATACCAAGATCGAAAATATGCAGAACCAGATCATAATCAGTTTTGCAAATATCATTGAAGCCCGTGACGGCAGCACTGGCAAGCATGTAAAGCGTACCAGTGAATATGTTGAAGCGCTTGTAAAGGAGCTTCATGCAGAGGGTCAGTTCTCGGATATACTTGATGAGAAGTATATGCACGATGTGATGCTTTCAGCCCCGCTTCACGATATAGGAAAAATAACTATACCTGATGCTATACTGACAAAGGCAGGCAGGCTCACACAAAAGGAATTTGATATAATCAAGAGTCATACAATAAACGGCAAGAGAATAATAGAAGAAGCCATGAGTGATATTGAGAATGAGAATTTCCTGAAGGTAGCAAAATCGGTTGCCTTGTACCATCATGAGTGTTGGGACGGTTCCGGATATCCTTATGGTATAAAGGGAGATGAGATACCTCTTTGTGCAAGAATAATGACTATAGCGGACTATTTTGACGCACTTGTTGCAAAGAGAGCCTATAAGGCAGCCCTTCCTACATCAGTAGTATTTGACAACATAAAGGAACAAAGAAGCAAGAAGTTTGACCCGATAGTAACTGATGCCTTTTTAAAGATAAGGGATCAGATAGACGAGATCGCTAAAGCTAATGCCGATTAACTCCTGTATAACCTGCAAAAAACTGCGCCCTGTATCAGACACATTGTTCTGATGCAGGGCATTTATTATTATTCAAGAAAATCTCTCAGTTTTTTGCTTCTGCTTGGATGACGCAGCTTTCTCAGAGCCTTTGCTTCGATTTGCCTTATTCTTTCTCTTGTTACATTGAATTCCTCTCCGACTTCTTCAAGAGTTCTTGATCGTCCGTCAATAAGTCCGAATCTCAGTTTAAGTACCTTTGCTTCTCTCGGTGTAAGAGTCGAAAGAACCGCCGCTATCTGTTCTTTAAGAAGTGCATCGGAAGCCGCCTCCTGCGGAGCAAGAGCATCTTCATCCGGGATAAAATCTCCGAGGTGGCTGTCCTCCTCCTCGCCGATAGGTGTTTCGAGAGATACAGGTTCCTGTGACAGTTTTGTTATCTCCTGTACCTTATCAACGGGCATATCAAGAAAATCAGCGATCTCCTCTGCATTAGGCTCATGGCCGGATATGTGCAGAAGCTGGCTGGACGCCTTTTTTACTTTGTTGATGGTTTCAACCATATGTACGGGAATTCTTATAGTTCTTGCCTGGTCTGCAATAGCTCTTGTTATGGCCTGACGGATCCACCATGTTGCATAGGTTGAGAATTTGAAGCCCTTTGTGTGGTCAAACTTGTCAACTGCCTTGATAAGACCGAGGTTTCCCTCCTGGATAAGGTCAAGGAACTGCATACCCCTGCCAAGATACCTCTTTGCAATGCTTACAACAAGACGAAGATTTGCTTCTGAAAGTCGTTGTTTTGCATCCCTGTCGTCGTTTGATATCCTGATAGCAAGCTCAGTTTCCTCATCCGGAGTGAGCAGCGGTACTTTTCCGATATCCTTAAGATAGATCTTAACAGGGTCATCAGTAAGCAGATTTTCCGAATATTCGGAATCCCCGTCATCATCCGTATTTCCGGTTATTTCGCTAAGCTCCTTATCATCGAGGATTATATCATCCACAGACTCAACGATCTCTATTCCGTTCAGCTCCAGTGAATCATAGAACCTTTCCATTTGTTCCGCATCAATGTCCATCTCTCCGATGGCATCCAGAATTTCCTTGTTGCTGAGTTGTCCCTTTGACTTTCCGAGTTCTGTAAGTACACGCAGTACAGACTTCTTTTCCGGCTGAGAATTATTTGCCATTATTATTCCTCCATATTGTTTCAAGATTAACCTTTTTCCTTTATTTCAGTTTTTCATTTCGCTCCTGCCTGGATGACGCAGCTTTCTTAGAGCATTTTTTTCTATTTGTCTTATTCTTGCTTTTGTAATATCGAATTCCTTGCTGATCTCTTCAAGTGATCTTGGTCTTTCGTCATCAAGACCGAGTCTCAGTTTAAGAACCTGTGCTTCTCTTGGCTTAAGAGCCGGGAGAACCGCCGCTAACTGTTCTTTGAGAAGTGGATCGGAAGCTGCCTCCTGCAGAGCAATAGCATCCTTATCCTCGCCGACAGGTGTTTCCGGAGATACAGGTTCCTGTGATAGCTTTGTTATCTCCTCTGCATCAGGCTCATTACCGGATATATACAGATGCTGGCTGGATGTTTTTTTCACTTTGTAAATGGGTCCAGGCATACATAAATGAACGCTCAAAGTTCTTGCCTGGTCTGCTATAGCTATTTTTATAGCCTGACGAATCCACCATATTGCATAGGTTGAGAATTTGAAGCCATTTGTGTGGTCGAATTTGTCAACTGCTTTGAAAAGACCGAGGTTTCCCTCCTCAATAAGGTCAAGGAACTTCAAACCCCTGCCGAGATACCTCTTTGCAATGCTTACAACAAGACGCAGATTAGCTTCTGATAGTCGTTTTTTTGCAGCTTCATCGCCGTTGATTATTTTCTCAGCAATATCAACTTCCTCCTCAGTGGAGAGAAGAGGCACTCCGCCGATCTCTTTAAGGTACATCCTTACAGGCTCATCTATATTTCCGGCTATTTCGCTAAGCTCCTTATCATCGAGAATTATATCATTCATGGACTCATCGATCTTTATGTCGTTCTGCACCAGTGACTCATAGAACCTTTCCATTTGTTCTGCATCAATGTCTATATCTCCGATTGCATCCAGAATTTCCCTGTTGCTGAGTTGTCCCTTTGACTTTCCGAGTTCTGAAAGTACACTCAGTACAGACTCGTTTTCCGGCTGAGAATTATCTGCCATTATCATTCCTCCATATTATTTCAAGATCGCTCTTTTTCCTTTTTTATTTCAGTCTTTTGCTTCTGCTTGGATGACGCAGCTTTCTCAGAGCCTTTGCTTCTATCTGTCTTATTCTTTCTCTTGTAACATCGAATTCCTCGCCAACCTCTTCAAGTGTTCTTGGTCTGCCGTCATCAAGACCGAATCTTAATCTGATGACCTTTTCTTCTCTTGGAGTAAGCGTAGCAAGAACGCTGTTCAGCTGTTCTTTCAGCATGACCTGGGAAGCGGCGTCCTGAGGTGTAAGTGCGCTTTCATCGGGGATAAAGTCTCCGAGATGGCTGTCCTCCTCCTCGCCGATGGGTGTTTCGAGAGATACAGGCTCCTGAGCAGCTCTTATAGCCTCTTTTATTTTGTCCGGAGTCGTACCGAGGTACTCAGCGATCTAGTCGATCGTAGGCTCATGACCGTTTTCATGCAGCAGCTGACTTGAAGCCTTTTTGATCTTATTTATAGTTTCGCCCATATGCACAGGTATGCGGATAGTTCTTGCCTGATCTGCGATAGCTCTTGTTATAGCCTGTCTTATCCACCATGTTGCATAGGTAGAAAATTTAAAGCCCTTAGTATGGTCGAATTTCTCCACAGCCTTCATAAGACCGAGATTACCCTCCTGTATAAGATCAAGGAACTGCATACCCCTTCCAAGATACCTCTTTGCAATGCTTACAACAAGACGCAGGTTAGCTTCTACAAGTCTTTGTGTTGCAGCTTCATCGCCGTTGATTATTTTCTCAGCGATATCAACTTCTTCCTCATTGGAGAGAAGAGGCACTCTGCCGATCTCTTTAAGGTATATCCTTACAGGGTCATCTGTAGTAGAAAAGCCGTCAACAGAGGAAGATTCACCGTCGCTGTTTTCAGATATAGCAGAAAGCTCCTCGTCATTTATCATCATGTCGTCGAAGGTTTCCACGATTTCTATGCCGCTTGATTCAAGGGTGTCATAGAATTTTTCCATCTGTTCCGGTTCGATAAAGGATTCGCCTGTTGCATCAAAAATTTCCTTGTTTGTCAGCTGTCCTTTTGACTTACCCAATTCAATGAGTTCGTTCAATACATTTTTTCTTTCTGTCTGCTGTGCAGCCATATTATTCCTCCTTTTACATTTCCGGCGCAGTGCCTGCGGTGCGTGACCGCACGGGACGATGTTCCTCCTGCGCAGCTTCTAAAACTCAATTACAGCTATTAACATACATAATGGTTAAAGTGTCAAGTAATTTCTCCATGTCGGCTCCGCCGACAATGCCGCTTTGCGGTGCGATGGCGACTTTGTCGCCCAATAACCTATTGTTGCCATTTT
>CACZSM010000128.1 GCA_902783815.1 uncultured Ruminococcus sp. | reverse complement strand
CTTTAACAATTGTGTGTGTTAATAACTATAGTTGAGTTCCAGAAGCTGCGTAGGAGAAACATTGACAGCGGCGGCACGCCGCAGGCACTGCATATAGTTAAGTGTGCTGCATAAGGTAGTAGATAAAGCCGTAGAATATAGAAGCTACGGTACCATAGACGATAACAGGGCCGGCGATGATGAACATTTTTGCGCCGGTACCTGGGACAAAGCCCTCGCTTTTGAATTCTATTGCAGGGGCGCAGACGGCATTTGAAAATCCCGTAATGGGTACAAGAGTACCTGCGCCGCCTATTTTTGCCATATTGTCGTACCAGCCAAGAGCAGTAAGCACAGCCCCGGCAAGTACAAGCGTTACGCTTGTAAGACAACGGGCATCCTTCATTGCGAATCCGGCGACAAGGTACAGATTCATCAGAGCCTGTACGACAGTACAAATTGCGACGCCGCAGAAAAACGCGCCAAGACAATCTCTGAGAAGTCTGCTTTTTGGAGAAGTCCTGTCAACCATGAGGGAATATTCCTCTTTTGTAATAGTCATAGAATCACTTTCCTTTTCAGAATACATATCTGATACTATTGTTTGACGATCACAGGGAATTTATACATTGCAGAAGTCTGAAAGAAGGAGATCACTTGAAAGAAATATATCTTGATAACAGCGCAACAACGAGAGTAAGCCGGAAAGCAGCTGAAAAGGCTGTGGAGATAATGACGCAGCATTACGGCAATCCCTCATCGCTTCATTCAAAGGGACTTGAAGCACAGCATGATATGGAAGCTGCCGGAGATCTGGTCGCAGCATCGATCGGATGTACGAGAGAGGAGATATTTTTCACCTCCGGCGGTACGGAGGCTAATAATACAGCTGTATTTGGTGCGGCTTATGCGCTCAGAAGACGGGGGAAGCGTATTGTAACGACGGATATTGAACATTCCTCAGTCAGAGAAGCGATGTCAAGGCTGGAGCAGGAGGGATTTGAGATAATAAGACTTCCTGCCGATATAAACGGCAGAGTCAGCGCAGAGGACATTAAAAAAGCAATAACAAAAGATACTATACTTGTAAGTATAATGGCTGTGAATAACGAGGTAGGGTCAATACAGCCTATAAGCGGTGTAAAGAGGATCATAGAAGCCGCAGCATCGCCGGCGGTATTTCATGCAGATGCTGTACAGGGATATCTGAAAATGCCGCTGAGACCCAAAAAGTACGGAATAGATCTGATGACTCTGAGCGGACATAAAATTCATGCTCCGAAGGGAGTCGGGGTACTGTACAAGCGCAGAGGAGTGCGTATAATCCCCCTGCATACAGGCGGACTTCAGCAAAGCGGAGTTCGTCCGGGCACAGAGCCGCTGCCGCTGATATGTGCTATGGGCGAAGCTGTCAGGGAGTACGGCAATACAGAGGAAAGAACTGAAGCAGTAAAGGCTGTAAGTGAATACTGCAGGGCAAAGCTGAAAAATACGGAGGGGATAGAAATAAATTCTCCGGAGGACGCATTGCCGTATATAATAAATTTCTCAGCGGTAGGCATACGGTCTGAAACGATACTGCATTACCTTGCGGATAAAGGGATATATGTATCAAGTGGTTCCGCGTGTGCAAAGGGTCAGAAAAGTCATGTGCTGAGGGCTATGGGACTTTCTGATGACAGGATAGATTCAGCAGTGCGCGTCAGCTTCTCAGACGAAAATACTGAGGAAGATATTGATATTTTTATAAAAGAACTGGAAAATGCTCTCAGAACACTTGCAAGAAAGCGGTAAAAGTGATACAATTCTCTGTGTAGCTATGTCAACAGAAGGTGAAAAACGGATGAAGGAAATAATACTTGCCAAACTTGGGGAGATAGTCCTCAAGGGTCTTAACAGAAAAAATTTTGAAGATGTGCTTGTAAAGACCATCAAGCGCAGACTTTACAGGATAGGTTCATTCAAGGTAAAATGCGTGCAGTCCACTATAACAGTAACGCCTTTGTCGGATGATGCTGATATTGATGAGGCTGCGGACTGCATCTCAAAGATATTCGGTATTGCAGCATACTGTCGTGCCTGTGTTGCTGAAAAGGACATTGAAAAGATAAAGACTGCTGCCTGTGAGTATCTTGCGGATCACTTTTCGAGGATAGGCAGCTTTAAGGTAGAGGCTAAAAGATCGGATAAGAAGTTTCCGCTGAAATCCCCTGAGATCGCAAGAGAGGTCGGCGGATGCCTTGCAGACAGATTCCCGGAGGTCGCTGTGGATGTTCATACTCCGGATGCAGTGGTAACTGTTGAGATAAGGGACGATGCGGCGTATATACATTCGGAGGTTTTCAAAGGCGCAGGAGGTATTCCTGTAGGTACGGGAGGAAAGGCAGCTATACTTATCTCAGGAGGTATTGATAGTCCTGTAGCCGGATATATGATGGCTAAAAGAGGAGTGGAGCTTACTGCTGTACATTTTGCAAGTCCTCCATATACAAGTGAAAGAGCAGAGGAAAAGGTAGCGGAACTTCTGAAAAGGGTATCGCTGTACAGCGGAAGGATAAGGATGTACACTGTACCTTTTACAAAACTCCAGGAGGAAATACGGGATAAGTGCCACGAGGAATATTTTACTATTATAATGAGAAGATTCATGATGAGGATAGCACAGGAAATAGCAGAGCAGAATGAATGTCAGGCGCTTGTAACGGGAGAAAGTCTCGGACAGGTTGCAAGTCAGACCATAGGTGCTGTTGCCTGTACTGATGCAGTGTGCAGTATGCCGGTATTCCGTCCGCTTATCGGGATGGACAAGGAGGAAATAATCGGTATATCGAGGAAAATAGATACATTTGAAGTGTCAATACAGCCCTATGAGGACTGCTGTACGGTCTTTACGCCAAAGCATCCGAGAACCAGACCGGTACTGAGCACTGTAATTGATGAAGAAAATAAGATAGATTATGCACCGCTTATCGCTGATGCCTTGGAGAATCTTAAGGTAACGGATATAAGTGCCTGATATATGAGGGAGTGAGTAAATTTTGTACACTGAATTGTATTTTCCACGGGAAGGTAAATCATTTGCAAAAACAACCGAAAAGAGCTTTGATGAGGTCGTAAAGAAACTCGGAGATCTGGATATCAATATCATCTACAAAACCGAAGTCAATCTTACAAAGGAAAGCATACTGCAGGCTCTTGACGAAACAAGCTCCGGTGATGACGCAATTGAGCTTGTTATGATAGCGGATGCCATTACGGAGGATGATCCGGAAAAAGCGGCTGATCTGTTCATGGAGCTGGGCATTACAGGACGGGCAAAAAGAATAGAGGCTATACGCAGAGATCAGAACCAGTTGGCTCCGAGGGAGTATAAAAGAGATACTGTAATATCAGAGGCAGCTCCGGGAGTAATGGTCGAGATACCTGCAAGACCTGCGATAATGGTCGATATGGAAAGCGAGCCTGATCCGATAACCATTGAAGGCGAAGGAGTAAAGGATGTTCCGCAGAATGTAACAAAGAAGAATGAAAAGCAGGAAAGCAAAGAGGATGATGCGGATAAGATATTTGCATATTCCATTGACTATAATGATAAGCTGATAGTCCTGCTTCCGACAGAAAAGGCTGCCGATGCGGATTTCTATACTATACTCTGTTCAGTTTCAAATGCGGTAATGCACCCGAAGCAGAAAAACTCGTTCTGGAAAAGGTTCATACCATGCTCAGGAGATAAGCCGTTTGATGTTGTCAGAAAGGTAATACTGATGCTTGCAATATGCACATTTATAGTATCATCAATGATGCTTGTGAATATACTTGTGCTTGAACCGGCGGCAAACGACAATACAAATAACAGTATCAAAGGACTTCTCGTAGAGGACGAGGAAACCTCCGGCGGCAGTAAGGTCACAAAAAAGCCGGTGGATGGTTCTCAGGGAATACTGCTTGATTTCAGTAAGCTGTACAGTGAAAATCCTGATACTGTCGGATGGATAACAGTACCGAATACGATAATAGACTTTGTTGTAGTAAAGCCGCAGGACGATCAGGACCCGGAGTATTATCTCTACAGGGACTTCTATGGCAATGATACCAAGTATGGAACGATATTCATGGACTACCGCAGCAAAATAGATTCCAAGAATATGATAATTCACGGTCATCATATGCAGGACGGCAGAATGTTTGCAAGCCTCAAGAACTTTGAGGATCTTGCGTTCTATAAATCTACTCCGGAATTTACATTCAATACTATTTTTGAAAAGAGCAAATGGAAGATAATATCAATATTCAAGACTAATACACTTGATTATCAGGGTGACTTCTTCAATTATCTGAGAGGCAGCTTCCAGAATGATTATGACTTCCTGAATTTTGTATATCAGGTCAGGGAGAGGTCAATAATAGACTGTCCGGTATCTGTAAATGAAAATGACACCATTGTAACGCTATCGACCTGTACCTATGATTTTGAGGAGTTCAGATTTGTTGTTGTAGCGAGAAAGGTCCGTGACGGCGAGGCTGACGGAGTTGATGTATCAAAGGCAGCGGAAAATCCTGATCCGCTGTATCCGGACATCTGGTACTATTACTATGGCGGTCAGAAGCCGGAGGTAACATCATTCCAGAAGGCGTATAACGAAAAGAAGATCAATTGGTATGACGGTAAGCGTACAGACTGGTCTGAGGCAGATGATAAGGAGCTTACAAAAACACTTGATTCAGGTAAGGCAAATGCTGTGGAGCTTCTGAACAAATACTTCAAAAAGCATAACTTTGATCCTGCTGACAAGAGTACAGCGGAAGAGTTACTCAAACAGTATATTGAAAAGATCAATTCTGCATCAAGCGGTCAGGAGGTCAATGAGATATACGAAAGAGCAATAAATGACTTAAAGAGATTCAAGACTGTTGAGGAAAAGGAAGAAAGCAATAAGCAGGCATCAGTGCTTGAAATCACGAATAAGAAGTCAAGTGCAAAGGTAGATATCCATAATTCTATTGCAGGCAACAGTTACCGTCCGGCTGAGATGGAGAAGGTAAATGGTATCTTTGGCGAATATAACGAGAAGATAGATGCGGCTCAGACTGTTGAGGATATCGAAAAGCTTAAGAAGGAAGCCATAAATAAGCTGAAAAAGATCAAGACTGATGAAGAACTGACAGCTGAGGAAAGCAAAAAGGCTGAGGAAAGCAAAAAAGCAGAAGAAAGCTCCAAGCAGGAAAGTTCAAAGCAGGAAAGTTCAAAGCAGGAAAGCTCCAAGCAGGAAAGTTCCAAACAGGAAAGCTCCAAGCTGACGCCGGAGGAACAGTCAAGGCTTGCAGAGGAATCCAGCAGACTTGTGGAGGAATCGAGAGCGCTTGAACTCAAGGAAGCAAAGGAACAGGCAATAAATGCCATAACGCTCTATGTTGACGAGAGGAATTACTACCCTGAACAGCAGGCTGAGATAAACAAGATCAAGGTCGAATATATCGGATATATAAATAATTCAATGCTTGTAAGCACAGTAACCTTCAATGTTACAAGAGCAAGAGCACAGCTTTCAAAGGTAAAGACAAAGGAACAGATAGATGCTGAAAGAGCGGCTTCTGAGCCTGTATCCTCAGAGATCAGTGAACAATCTGACATATCAGAGCCGTCACCGGATGTATCGGATGAATCTGAGGTACCCGAAACTGAAAGCGAGCTGCCAGGCGACTGATGATGTCCGGAGGAAATCAGATGAAGTATGAGATCATATATTATCATTGCGGAAGGACATCGGAGATCGAGCATGAATTAAAAGGATGTTTGTCAGCGGCAGGAATGGAACTGCAGTATGCGTGTGCTGCCGCTGATCCGAAGGAGCTTGTTAAGAAGCTGACGGCTTCTCTGAAAAGAGCAGGACTTGTTATAATTGCGGCAGCGGAAGAAAAAGGAAATTCCGGCGCAGGGGTCGTGCTTGAAAAGACATTGATGCCGAAGAAGGGCAGCAGGACAATAAAACTGCCCTCTGACAGTGACGACGGGTACTTTGCAGAGATATATGAAAGCGGCGGACAGGCTGTTGTATTATACTGTGCAGAAGCGGATAACTGCGGCGGAATAAAAGAAATGAGAGAAAGGCTCGCAGGATTTTTCGGAGTGGAAATATCCGGGGAGGAATGTGAGGATACGGAGAAGATAATGGAACAGCTTGACGATCAGATGAAAACGGTCAGCCGTGTACGAATAGCAGTGGAAGGCGGAATGACAGCTGAAAAGCGTCATAAGGAGTCACTGAAAAAAATAAAAATATCCATAGCAGTATTGTTGTCGCTTGCAGCGGTACTGCTTGGCGCAGCTGCATGGCTGTTCATAAGCTATATGTAAAAGTAAGCCGCCCGGTTCAACAGAACCGGGCGGTACTTATTTGAGTCTTTTTAAAGATAAAATATAATCATCATTTTTGTCCTTTATATTCAGAAGTATTACAAGAGCTGCTGTGACTATTGCACCTATTACCGACCAGAATATTATACCCGTCAGTACGGCTGCGGCATCATTTACTGTATTTGACGGTGCAGTTTCAGCTATTTCATCCGGCATCTGTGATGGCTGCTCGGCAGAGCCTTCGTTTTTCTCTGATATGCTGCTTTCCGTGGTTTCCGCCGCCGCAGAGCTTTCTTTGCTGCTTTCTTCAGTATTGCTGCTTTCTTCCGGCTTGCTGTCCTCCGGTCTGAGTATTGCGATACCTTGCAGTGCGCCAAACGGATCAGGTACAGTATTAATACTGCTTTGCTGGGATTCTTCCGGCTCTGAATTTATATGCGGCACAGGTTCTTCACTTGGCTCCGGTTCCTCACTCGGCTCCGGTTCCTCGCTTGGTTCCGGTTCCTCGCTTGGTTCAGGTTCTTCACTTGGTTCCGGTTCCTCGCTCGGTTCCGGTTCCTCACTCGGTTCCGGTTCCTCGCTTGGCTCAGGTTCTTCACTTGGCTCAGGTTCTTCACTTGGTTCTGGTTCCTCGCTCTGTTCTGGTTCTTCGCTTGGCTCAGATACCTCTGATACTTCCGAAACTACAGAAATTTCAGGCTCCTCAGAGGGCTCTGCAAAGACGGTTATATTACATGACATGAGAAAGCAAAGGCATAACAGAGGAAAAATATATCCGGGTATTTTCATTTTATACGCTCCATAATTTAATAAGGTTTTCAGAGGTTCCCATAAGGCAAATATTGTATGGGATCCATTTTCTGCGCTGTAATTCTGCGACTTCTATTTCTACAGATTTTTTTGAAAATTGGATTCCGTGAAGATACTGCCTGATTTTGTGCTTACTCATATTATAGCAGAAATTTATGTGAAGTTGAACCGTCATATCAGCTAAAAATCATATCAGCTTTTGTGCAGTTTTCAGTTCTGTTGATACGGTGCTGATTTGAGTACATCTGACAGAACACCTCCTAAAAGATACCCTGTGTAGCGTACTTCTTCAAGAGTATTTGAATCCGCTCCGATCTCGATGAGCAGAGAACCGGGACATATATTCATATTATACATAAAATCGCCAAAGGATAAAGGCCGCACCATTCCGGGATATTTTTCCGCAGCAGTTTTCTGTAGTTGCAGGGCGAACCGCAGGTTATATTCCCAGTGACGGAAGTCCTCGCTGTCATCGTAATTATAGCCGGCGAGTATCATCATCTGGGCAGCCTTTTTTCCGTCTGCAGTAAAAATTGGCTTTGAACGCTGACTGTCTGTGCCGATGCCGTCACGGTGAATATCAAGAACTACCTTTATTGACGGGTATTTTTTCATGTATTCCATAACGGTATCATAGCTGCGGTAATATGCGCCGGTATAGCTTGGGTCATCATGTATTGTCGTATCGTGGACGGCGCAGATGCCGGCGCTTTCAAGACTTTTCCGTATTTCTTCACCTACAGCACATACATTTTTCTCCGGATCTGTACTTCTCGGATAAAAGCTCTCATAGTAATATCCGGTATCATATTCAAGGAAACCTTCGGTCGTATGTGTATGATATATAAGCACCTGGGGCTGGTCTGTTTTTTCAAGAGTGAATCCGGGTTTGCCTGAAAGTTCTTTTTTTATGTCGAGGTCAAAGGATGAAGAATTTTTTACCTGTACTCCGCTGTATGCAATATTTCCCTGAGTAGTAGTAAATTCAAGTACGGGATATGTTTCTTCACCGCTGTGAGCAGACTTGTAGGCAGCAATTTCCTTTTCAGTCGGTATATGCTCCTCAAATCCTGATGGCGCGGAGAGCTGTACCGGAGGTTCTGATACATCAGAGTCAGTATTTTCGTCCGGAACGGAATATGCCTCTGCTTTCTGCACAGGAATTTCAGATGGCTTTTCTACTGTTTTTTCTTTTTTACTGTAATACTGGTTCACGGGCTGCGGCATAACGGTACTTGCGGCGATAAGTCCGAGGGAGTCCCAGCAGCCAAGACTTGCTATGCGTACCGCAGTGCAGGCAGCGGCAGTCAGGACGAGCATTACAGATACAGCGGAAAGTCCGGCTTTACGAAATTTATCTTTATCTATCCTCATGCAGTTACCTCCTGATCGTACATTCAGTCAGTTAATTGTATGAGTAAAAACACTTCTGTATGCGTCAGTCTGGACATTATATCAGAGCAGCAAGTTCCTCAAAGCTGTAATTTCTTTGCAGTGCGCAGTTTATAGACATACCAATAAGTTTAGCAGCTCGTTCCGTAAGGAGGTCTATTTCCTTTGGAGTGACCATCAGATCCTCGTCTATTTCGTCCAATTCCACGGAATTGCAGTTTTTGCCCAGCATATCGGCAGCAAGTATGCGGCAATCTACCACAGTCGGCATACCAATGCTTATCACAGGTATTCCTATTGTACTGCTGTCAAGCCGTATGCGGTTATTACCGCATCCTGAACCGGGAGCTATTCCGGTATCCGAGATCTGTATGGTTCTGCCGAGGTGTGAAAGACTCCTTGATGCAAGTGCATCAGCCGCAATAACTGCCGCAGGATGTATGCGGTCGATAAGCGACAGTATTATCTCACTGACCTCAATACCGGTTTGTCCGAGGACTCCCGGAGAAAGCACTGCAACCGGTCTTAAACCGTCAAGTCCGGATGATTTTGCAATTTCACCGCCGATATGTCTTGTAGCGATGACCGAAGCGGCGCTTTCCGGGCCAAGAGCATCCGGAGTAATACCCGAATTACCGATACCAATGACAAGTATTACACCCTCCGGAGGCAGCAGTTTGTAGAGTTGTTCCGATATAGCGCAGATTTGTTTTTTAAGCTCACGGAAGTTTTCCGAGAGGGGGAGATCCTCGATCGTTATATAGATACCCTTAGACTTTCCGATCCGCGCAGCGGCTTCGTCTGTTGTTATGCGCATACTGTTTATACAAAGTCCGCTGTATGAATCACGGTCAAAAATAATTCCATCCTTTGCTCTGCCGCTTAGCTCATGAGCCTCCTGTGCGAGATCTGTTCTGTAGTTCAAAATAAAAAGCCGCCTTTCCGTAAATGTTACATACATTATTCCCGGAAAAGGCGGAGGTTATTCACTTATATGACATTACCGAATGATGTTTTTAAGCCGTTCAGTGATATTACGAGTGAAATTATACACATAATGAACGCAAGCTTGAATTCTGCCGGTAAAGGTTTGTTTTTCCATGGTGAGTCCGGATCATTTTTATTTTTCCAGATGCTTTTTATTACATTTACAAATGCAAAGATGGAAAAGATAGCTCCGATAATCGGGATCCATGCAAAGAACAGAGAGGAAAACGCCAGTACAACGATTCTGGTTTTTTCAGCTTCGGCAGGGTTTGTTGATTTTTTCAGACTGTTATAGTACTCGGTTGTATTATTTTTTGAAGAAGCAGACGGCATCGGAGGAAATGGTCTTGATGCTCCGAATCCGACAGGTTTTTGTTGCTGCGGCGGCGGAGGAGGTGGGAATCCTCCCGGAGGAGGTGGTGGGAATCCACCCGGCGGCGGTGGTGGGAAACCTCCCGGAGGAGGTGGTGGAGGAGGCGGTACATCCCCGGACATCTTATCAGTTGACGGAGGTGGATTATCCGGAGCGAAAAGCTGGTTATACTCCTCGAATGTATGATTGAACTCCGTATGACCCTCGCCGAATCGTTCATGGCTGTCGCAGGAGGTATCGTACTTTGAATGGGTAGATTCATCCTCGGTCAGTGGGTTGCTGCCATAAACTGAACCGTCCGTATCGGGGATATCAAGAGGAGGGAATACCTCCTCAAAGGACATATCAATAATATTTCTGTCTTCCATTATTTTTTACCTCCTGTTTCTGTCCGGTCTGTCGGGCGGTATAATTATAGAGAGAGCATATTCTGGAAAAGTATAGCTGCTGTATTTGCACCTTCGCCGTTGTTGAAGTAGTAGCTAAATTCTGCGCCGAAGGCATAAAGAGCAAAGATAAAATAAAAAAGTATGCCCAGAGATATGACAAGTCCGATAACTGAGCATACGATACCGCCCGAGGCATTTCCAAGCGGAGGAAAACCAGCCCTTACGCTTTGTTTCCGTGACGATATGCCGAGTATCAAACCGACAATGCTGCAAATCAGTGAAATAATCATTGTCATACAAAATATTATAGAAACTATGCCAAGAACAAGAGAAGCGGTCGCATTGCTGTTGCCGGGGTTCATTCTTGCGTTCATGGGGTTATTAGGGTTATAGTAAGACGGCGGCGGATACCCACCCTGCTGAGGATAGTTCATATTATTCCCCGGAGGATAAGGAGGTCTGCCCTGTGGACGGTTAGGATCGTAGTAGCCGTTGTTCATTATGGATCTTCCTTTCATTTTTGTAATGCCTGCAAATACTGCGGTATATTATGGACGGTCTTTTACACAAGCTGTGCGAAAACAGCAAAAAGGAACAAGCAGAAAGGGATATGTATAATCATCCCTATGACAGAGCATAAAAGTCCGCCTATTGCTGTACCGGGTCTGTCGATATTAAGGCTGCTGCATTTTGATGCGACCGTACAAAACAAAGCTATTCCGGAGATAGAAAATATCAATGAAAGAACAGGTATCAAAGCCGTCAGGATGCTAAATATCCCCAGAACAAGCGACGCCAGAGCGTCACCGGATGCCGGATGAGGCTGATTCTTTTTTACAGGGTCATAGGGGTAATAATATGCGCCTGGGTCGTCAAAGTGGTAATAATCGCTGTCGGCCTGTAAGTTTTCGTTTATCTGGTCATTTGCTGATTGTCCGGAATACGATGGTTCTTTTCTTTCGGGTATAAGACTGTTACTATATTCCATTTTACAACTCCCCTTCCTGCGTGGCTTACGGAACTAAGATATAGCTCACGGAAATCAATTTTCAAAAAATCGAGGAATACAGGCAACGAAATGGCGGCTTTGCCGGTGCGTGACCGCACTGGACAATTTCGCGATAGTCGCTCGCTGCGCTCCGCTCTGACCAACAAACGGAAATTGGTCGAGCGCGGTCTTACTTTTATAACATTGGGTAAATATTTGAATATGCAAAACTACTACCCGGCATCGAAGATGCGCTGTGTGCGTAGCACCATCGTCGGCGGATGCCGACATGGAGAAAT
>CACZSM010000127.1 GCA_902783815.1 uncultured Ruminococcus sp. | reverse complement strand
GTCACGCACCGCAGGCACTGCGCCGGGTACTGCGTGGGCTTGATTATTTTTTGAAAATGAGGTATTATTGTTGTGTAAGATAGTTGGGAGTGAGGGTATATTATGAGAGCGGATGTTAGAGAAAAACTGCTTGGAATGGGTGATAAAGACCTGAAAAAGTTTTCGGAAAGGATAGTACCCGGCAAGAATGATATAATAGGCATAAAGCTGCCCATGCTTCGGGGATTCGCAAAAGAACTTGCGCTTGACGGCGATATGTCCGTTATGGATGAGCGTGATGAATTTTATGAGGAAACTATGATAAGAGGTATGTTGATCGGATATCTCAAAATACCGGATGACGAAAGATTCAGACTTATTGAGGATTTTATACCGCTTATAGATAATTGGGCTGTGTGCGATAGCTTTTGCGCTACACTGAGATTTACGAAAAAATGTCGTAAGCGTATGTGGGAATTCCTGTATAGGTATATAAATTCAGAAAAGGAATTTGAAAAGCGTTTTGCAGCCGTAATGCTGAGGTGTTATTTTATTGATGATGAATACATATCAGATACGCTTGATATTCTTAAAAATATGAATTGCAGTGAATACTACTCCTCAATGGCAGTTGCATGGGCTGTTTCAGACTGCTATATAAAATACCCCCGTTTTACTGAACCTTTGATACGGGAAAATAAACTTGATATACTCACTCATAACCGCGCAATAAGAAAAATATGTGATTCGTTCCGTGTTGAGGACAGCGTAAAGACGGAGCTTAAAAAATACATCAGGAGGCAGCCATGACAAGGGAAACGGCAAGAAAAATGATAAAAGGACATCCATTTCAGCGTCAGACAGAGGCAGAAAAGGATATTGAAAACAGGGATTACATTAATATAAAAGTAGTACCTGTATTTGAACTTGACGGCAATAATTTCCAATTCACTGCTATGTATAAGATAAGACTTGATGACGGTGAATATATTTATGGTCGTGCAATGACGATAGATGAGCTTTGCAGGATGCAGCAGAAAGCAGCGTCCGGAGAAGAATTTATGATAACATATTTAAGGAGATCCAGAATAATAGTAGAGATCGAAGCGGACGACTGATTTTAGTTCAGAGTATGAAAAAACAGAGGGAAGTGACCGAAATGGGAGATGTACTGAAAACAGAACAGCTTACAAAGATATATGGAGATACTGCTGCTGTTGATAAAGTCAGCCTTACTGTTCGTGAGGGTGATATATACGGATTTGTAGGCAAAAACGGAGCCGGTAAAACAACTTTTATACGCATGGTGCTTGGACTTGCAAAGCCTACATCCGGCAGCTTTTCCATGATGGATGGTATGGAGATATCGCAGGCGCGTAAAAGGACTGGAAGTCTTGTGGAGGCTCCGGCTATCTACGGTAATATGACAGCGGAGGAAAATGTAAGACTAATGTGTATGGTTCTTGGGGCGGATATGAAAACAGTTCCGGAGATACTGGAGAGAGTCGGACTAAGCAATACGGGAAGAAAAAAGGCTAAAAACTTCTCACTTGGAATGAAACAAAGACTTGGTATTGCTCTTGCGCTTGCAGGTGATCCGGATTTTCTGATGCTGGATGAGCCTATCAATGGTCTTGACCCCACAGGAATAGTAGAGATAAGAGAGCTTCTTCTGGATCTTCGCAATAAGTATAATAAAACGATATTTATATCGAGTCATCTTCTTGGAGAGCTTGAAAAAATGGTAACAAGGTATGGAATAATATCAAAGGGAAGGCTTATAGAAGAAATTACAGCAGAGGAACTTTCTGAAAAATGTGGAAAGCGTACAAGAATAAAAACGGATTCTCCGGAAAAGGCTTTAAAGCTGATAAAGGCTCTCCTTAAAACGGAAAATGTCGAAACAGACGAAAAAAATAATATACTGATAGCCGACCCGATAAAAAATATCGGAGAGCTTACAAATGAGCTTTTTAAGAATAATATAGTAGTATCCGGAATATCGGAGATAGAGAGCAGCGCAGAAAGCTATTTTATAAAAAGAATGGAGGAGAACTGACTGTGGGAGGACTTATCAGGGCTGACTTCAAAAAGATGTTCAGAAGAAAAGGATTGTATGTATGTATGTTCATAGCGGCGGCATTAGGCGTGGGAATGGCTCTGCTGTACAATTATTTCTGGCAGGAGAGGGGCAACCGTATTGCCATGACATACGGGATAATGGAAATGTACGGCATGGATACCGAAGTTCTTGACGAGGCATTTTCTACTATACCTAAACAGAATCTATGGGCATTTGTCAATAGTTTTTTGTCAGACGAAGTAAAATGGATAATGTCATCAATATGTATATGCTCGTTTGTGGCATCGGAATTTTCAGCAGGTACATTCAGAAATATGGCTGCAAGGGGATTTTCAAGAGAAAAGATATATTTCTCAAAGCTGATAGTCTGTTTTGCGGAGATAATGCTTGTCACGATAGCATATGTAGGTGCCGGCGCAGTTACATCTCTGTTCAATATCAAATCGCCGGCTGAGGCACCTGTCGGAGAGATAATACTTACTCTTGCTGTTTATCTTCTTCTTTTAGCAGCTGTTGCATCGTTTTTCATGTGTCTTTGCATGATATTCAAAAGCACAGGTCTTGCGGTAGCGGTAGCGATAGCAGGCCCGGTACTTATACTGACGGTTTTTAATTTAGTGGTGATGGCAAATCCTGATCTTGGGACGGTCATGCAGTTTTTCCTGATGCAGACATTCATCACGGTAAGTGAGCGTGTGCAGGACGGTGAAGCGTTCATTCCGCTGATTACAGGTGGGGCATACCTTGCCATATCGACAGTTGCAGGATGTCTGATATTCAGGAATTGTGAGTTGAGATAGAATTCCACACTCTATTCTCTATTCGTTATTCACTGAAAAAATTTATGCCCCCACCGCCGGTTGGACAGTGGGGGGATTTTTTATTTAACCGTGGTGAATTGTTATTTCGGATTCATTATATTCATAGTTCTTATCAAAATCGACCAGAAGTATCTTTTCGTCCAAAAGATGATCGTCTGCATCATACTTGTGGTAAACAATTCCGGAATGACTTATAACAGTTATACTCTCTGCTGTTCCGTTTTCACCGGGGGAGATAAATTCGTAGTATGAATCCATACCGCGTACGATTCTGTTCATAGGTCTGGCTTTCTCGCGATCACCTGCTATATGCCAGTCAGGATATTTTTGAACACTGAGGAATTCCTGCAGAACCGCCTCCACCGGATCAGATTTATCCATATTGGCAGCTATTATCTCTTCTGCCTTTTGCAGTGTCAGCTTTTCATCATCAGGGGATATAAGACCTGCACACTGTGCTTCCAGATTTGAAAATGCTGATACAACAAAATCATAAAATCTTATGTTTTGATAGTTTGACAATAATCTGAGCAAAAAAACCTTTTTCTCCTGCTCTTTATTCAGGTTTTCATATTCATTTTTTACATTGTTATAACACTCTAAATAAATATCGTGACAATTGTATATCGTGTAATTTTTGGGATCTAACAGTTTTTCCAAGCGAGCTTTATTTGGATTTTCATCCATAATATAATCCATTGATTCACTATATTTTTTTCCTGACAATTCATCTATCTGTTCCGCAGACAATGATGAGAGCTTATCATATACCAAACCGTAAATAATCCATGCATCACAAATATATTGAACATAGAGATCATCATCTGTGAAATATTTGAAAAATGATGAGGTTGGTTTGGATATCAGATCAATCAGCTGATTTCTGTATTCCTCGAATTCGCTTTCAGATAGTGAAGCATCGGCACATTTCCAGATCAGTTCCAATTCTTCTGGGCTTGGCTGCTGATTAAATGATGCCACACGGCGACCATTACTTATATACTCATAATCTGTAAGTTTTTCAAGTATAGGATTTGAGTAATGTAAATACAGATCATTATGCCTAAAATCAAGTACCTCAAAAAAATCTCTGCCGTGAATTCCCTTGATTATAATTCCGTCATAATTATTGTCATTTTTGCTTTTTCTTTCATTGACCTGAGCCAGTATTGTCTCGGCATATTCTTTTTCTGATTCATCTACTGTTGAGATTTCAGAAACGGGAGCATCCATAGGTTTTGAGCCGACTTCAACCGAGTTTATTATATAAAAAACAATGTATGAAGCAGCAATTACTAAAAACATTATTGCAGCAGCCTCTGAAAAAACTACTACAGAATTTTTACCGATCTTTTCAAACACCCAAATGGTCTTTCTTTCTTCTTTTACCGGCAGAGCACACACTCCCTCTGCATCATGTTCCTGTTCTGTTTTTTCTCTGCTGTCGCGCATTGCCTGACGAACCTTTTGAGAGATAGGCGGCAGTTTGATACCGGAGATATCTTCATTGTACTTCATCAAAACTTCCTTTTCTGTCATACAGAATCCCCCTT
>CACZSM010000126.1 GCA_902783815.1 uncultured Ruminococcus sp. | reverse complement strand
TGCTGAACTGACTGCAAAAGAAAATGTTGCCCTGACTGCAAAGGGCAGTGACTCCGTAAAAAAAGTATTTGAGATGGTCGGTCTGGAAAAAAAGATAAATAATTATCCGTCGCAGCTTTCCGGCGGTCAGCAGCAGAGAGTATCAATTGCAAGGGCGCTTGCAAAGGATCCTCAGCTTCTTCTTTGTGATGAGCCTACGGGCGCACTTGACTATGAAACAGGTAAACAGATTCTCGTAGAGCTTGAAAACCTTGTACGGGTACACGGGAAAACAGTTGTGATCGTAACCCATACTCAGGAGATCGGTAAAATGTCTGACCGCATCATAAGAATGAGAAATGGAAAGATCACAAAGGTAATAGAAAATGATAAGCCCGTTCCGGCGGCTGAAATAGAGTGGTAAATTATGAGAAGAATGATATTGCCGATTATTAAAAAGTATTATAAGCTGCTGATATCCATAATGCTTGTTTCTGCAATGGGATGCGGTTCAATGACGGGTCTTTCAGCAGCGTATGTTTCTCTTGGCGGATCACTGTATGATTATGTTGATGAGTATTGCTATCCTGATGCAATGATAATAACTGATGTTACAAGCCGCAGCATTACGGATAAGCTGGAGTCCCTGCAGTCTGTGGATGAGGTCGATGCAAGACTGTTCCTCGATACATATATAAAAAATGCCGAGGGCAGATATCTGTCTGTGAGGACATTTATGTATAATCCGGACGACAGGGAAAAATTCAAGGTCTGGTCGCAGACTGAAAGCGGCAGCAGTGACGGCATCTGTCTTGAATATAATTTTGCAGAGGATAACGGCATTAATGTCGGAGATACCATAAGCACAAAAATAAATAATAAATACAGGGATTTTGTGGTATCCGGAATTGTTACCTGTCCGGAAACAATACAAATACAGCCAACAGACAACTCATTCGGAGTAAATACGGATTTCGGCTATGCCTATGCTCCGATAAAACTGCTTGCAGACGAATATCAGAAAAAATATGACAGTATGAAATCCTCCTTTGAAAAAAGAAAGGCGGATCTTGATTCCGACTGGGAAAAGCTGCAAAAGGAATTTGAGGCTGAGGAAAAACAGCTTGTTGAAGAAAAGAAAAACCTGAGTACGGACGATAAAAAAGCATCAGAGGAGATCGCAGCAAAAGAAGAGGATCTTGCAAGGAGAAAATCTGATGCGCTTACAGAGTATAATGAGATGAATGAGGATATCAGTAGTTCTCTGCAAAAGCTCGAAGAGTCCGAAAGCTATGACCAGATGTGCAATCAGCTTTTAGTGTATTTCAAGGATGGTTCGGATAAGTCTGCGGAGCTTCAGAAGCTGAGGGATATCCTTGAACAAGAGGAAGTTGAGATCAAAAGCAGCTATACAAATGAGGAATCTGCTGTTTATAAAAGAATAAATGATAACCTGAAAACAATTGAAACAATGTCAGTATTGATGCCGACAATATTTTTTGTTATAATACTGATAGTTGTATTTTTGTTTATGTCACTTATAATAAAGCAGAGCCGACGGGAAATAGGAATACTCCGGGCACTTGGCTTCACAAAGGGAGATATCAGACTCCTTTTCTGCGGAGTTGATCTTGCAGCATCGCTGGTATCAATTTTACTGGGACTTCTGATAGGCTATTTCCTTATGAGATATGTGGGTGACTATTACGCCGACTTTTTCCCGCTGCCGTTTATAAGGTTCAGATACGACTGGGTAATGTTCGGCTTCGCTGCTGTGCTGACTATTGCCGCCGGACAGCTGTCAACCCTTATCAGTACAAATTCCATGTCAAGGATACATCCCTCAGAGGCGATGTCAAGACCCGTACCGGAAAATACAGAGATACCTGCATTTATGAAAAAATTAACTGCAAATACCTCTCCTTTGACAAAATTCAGTATTATAACCCTGTTCAGGAATAAGATGAGGTTTGTATTTTCTGTAGTATGTATAGCGGCATCTGTTATGATGATTTTTTCATCCTTTGCATTTATTTCATCAAAGAATTGTATGCTGAACCAGCTTTACGGTGACAGGATAAAATATGACTGTCAGATATTCTTTTTAGAGGAACCTTCCGCAGACTTTATGGAAAAGCTGGGGGGACTTGGTATTGCAGAAGATATCCAGAAAGTACCTTTCTATCAGAAGAATATTGAATTTGACGGTAAAAGTGAAAAAGCAGTTATCAACTGTATAGATCCGGAAACAGAGCTTATCGGAGTATTTGACAGCAGGGGAAGAAAACTTGAAGTTCCGGAAAGCGGACTGGTGATTGAAAAGCATACTGCTGAGCTGCTTGGAGCAGATGTCGGGGATGAGGTTGCGATAGACGGAAAATCATTCTCGGTTTCGCAAATATCAGACCAGTCTGTAAACCGTTTCCAGTATATGTCGTTTGACTCGACAACGCAGCTTGGAGAACCTCTGCTTTACTCTGTGATATGCAATATTGACGAAGCAAATGAACAGGAGCTTCTTTCGTTCCTTATAGAAAGTGAAAACTACCAGTATGTCATTTTTACAAGGCTTGCATATAAGGGACTTGAAAAAATATTCAGGACATATGATTTTGCCGCTATGATAATAGTAGGCTTTGCTGTCACAATAGGACTTATAATCGTAATAAATACAGCTCAGACAAATCTGCTTGAAAAGAAAAGAGAGCTTTGTGTACTGCGTACTTTAGGTTTCCAGCACAGCGAAATATCAAGAAAATGGTTCGTACAGTCTTTCCTGCAGTTTATATTTTCATTTGTTATAGGTCTGCCGCTTGGTATTACTATAGCAAAATTTGGACTTGAAAAGCTGGGCAATGCAGACAGAGAATATGTTTTTGCAAACAGTATCAACGAATATCTTTTTACAATACTGATAGTATTTGCTTATGTAGTTGTAAGTCACTTTATTGCAATGGCATCTATGAAAAGATGGGATCTTGTTGAGAATGTGAAAGACAAGGAATAGTTTGTCCGTTGGGAATATGTATGATCAAACAGGCACTGATTAAAACCGGTGCCTGTATTGCTGTATTTCTGAGCAGCAAACAGAAGCTGGCGCTTAAAGGCTTTATTCCGTTATTTTTTTACAAAGAGGTGTGCAGAATGATAGGAGATAAAATAAAACAGTTCAGAATAAAAAAGGGTATAACTCAGGAGGAACTGGGCAGACTTGTAGGAGTCACTACACAGGCTGTGTCTAAATGGGAAAGGGGAGGAGTGCCGGATGCCGAGCTTCTTCCGAATATTGCCGATGCTCTGAATGTGAATGTGGATATGCTCTTCGGACGCAGGGATTCACATTCGCTTGAGGATGCAGTTATTGATGAAATGCTGACGCTTACCCGTGAGGAGGGCTTTAAAAAGGCATTTTCATTGATGTGGTGCGCATCTCTCGGAATTTCCGGAGTAGCCTCCGCAAAGGACAGTCTGGGGATACAATCTATTGAAAATATAAATGACACCGATGGAAATAGCTACTATTCAAGGCTGTGTCTGGATGAGGGTATCATTGACGCAAAAATGAATACCAACGGCAGATATTACTTCTTTATGCCGGAGCCTGAAAACGGAATTAAAAAAATGTTTGATGATATAGATATTCTTGCTAAGGTATTTGAACTGTTCGCTGATAAGGATATACTGAGGATCATATTCTATATGTACAGCAGACAGAATATCCCGGTAACACTACAGAAAATAGCTTCAAAAATAAATCTGGACACCATAAAGACTGAAAAGCTGATGGACAGGCTGTGCAAATATAACCTTGCAATACGCACTGTCGTGGAAACAGAAAAGGGTGAAATTAAAGCCTATACATTTATGAATGAAACTGTTGTTATACCTCTTCTTTGCTTTTCAAAGGAGATCAGTGACAAAAATGTGCTTAACTGGGGAGTGTGGTTTGACAGGCATAAACCGTTGTTTTAATTTGTGTAACATCAGTTTATTTTATGTACTTTTAATTGTTTGTATTATCCTGCATAATCCTGTAAAATATAGATAAAGAAAATAAAACGCAGGAGGAAAATACCATGAAAACAAAAAGACTTATGGCAGGAATACTTACAGGCGCAGTTTGTATATCAATGCTTGCTGCCTGCGGAAACAATGACGCACCATCACAGGAAAGTAAAACTGATAACAACACTCAGACAACATCACAGGATAGCAAAACAGAAGAATCAAAGGCTCCTGAAACAGTTAAAAAGACTCTTTATGTAAGGGATAACGGCAAAAACGAGGAAATGACAGCAACCTTTTATAACAGTGTAAGCGGCAAGACTGAGGATGTCAAAATGACAAAGTCAGAGGAAAAGGATGACTTCGTTGTTTTCTCCTGCGAAGGTGATACAAGCCTTTACAATATGGTTCATGTAAACTATAAGAACGGTCCCAGCATGGATGTTTCATTCAATGCGTTTGTAAGCGGATGGTATCTTTTCAATAATGCGATGCTTCCGTATGTAGTTGGCAGCGAGCCGGATTATGACCCTGAATTTGAAACAAAGGTATTCCAGTTTGAAGGCTATGATAAGAATGTATATATCTGGACGCCGGATGACTATGATGCAAAAGCTGAGGAAAAATATTCAACTATATATATGTTCGACGGTCAGAGCGTACTTGCTACCGGTAAGGAAAGAGGTATGGATAATGACCTTGAATGTTGGAATGTAAGTGAAAATGTTGAAAGCATGATCGCAGCGACAGGCAACAAGGCTATTATAGTTGCGATCGCAACAGACGGTTCAACAAGATATGATGAACTTATCCCGGATATCGGAGATCTTGTTACTGACGAACTTGGAACAAAAAAGAATGGCAATAAATTTGCTGACTTTGTATGCGATACAGTTATGCCTTATGTTCAGGAAAACTATAATGTCTATACAGATGCACAGCATAACGCTATAGGCGGCAGCTCCCTCGGAGGTCTTGAAAGCTTCTATGCTGCTCTTGCTCATCCGGATAAGTTCGCAACAGCAGGAGTTCTGTCACCGTCATTCCAGCTTTACGATGAAAAGGTTTGGAATGCTTTTCTTGCAGACAAGGTGACAATGGAAAATGCACCGTTCCTCTATATCTATTCAGGCGGCTATGCAACAGATACAGGAAGTGTTACAGAGCCTGTGTATAACAGCCTTGTAGAAAGTGGTTATCCGAAGGATAAGATAGTTTTCAGCAAGTACGAAAAGGGCGAGCATTTCATATCTTACTGGAGAAATATTTATTCGGAGTTCCTTGAGGCTATGTTCACTCAGAAGGTAACAGGTCTTGAAAACGGAGTCGAGGTAAAGTATGTTGACAAGACGGATCCGTATGAGATAAAGATCGAGGATGTAAGCATTGACCCGAATGATGACAGACCGGATGAAATCAAGTATTCTGTATTCTATGATAACAGTGAGACAAAATGGGAAAATGTATATGTCTATTGGTGGGGCGGCAGACCTGTCAACAGACTGACAAAGGAAATGTACTACAACGATTGGCCGGGATTCAAGATGGAACAGATCGAGGGTACGGATATCTATAAGATCAATGCACCTCTCGGAGCAACAGGGATAATATTTAACTCTGGCGTTACTGATGCAGAGGTCAGGGAAGGTACAACAGCATATCAGACTGTTGACCTGGGTTATTCAATGATTCTTATGGGACAGATCTACAAGATAGATATGACTCAGGAGGCAAAACCTGGTAAGGGCGTTGAAAAGACAAAGTTTAACTATCCGGCAGGAGAATGGAAAAAGTATGAGAACTGAAAAAATCAGATCCCCCTTTCCGAAAGGAAGTTTTGAGTGATATCCTGGAGAGCATCCGCAGACAGCTGCGGATGCTTTTCTGCTTTTACTGCTCGGAAATTTTAAAAAAATTTTTAAATTATGGTGTAATATTTCCGCCTTCTGAATTGTTTAGTATAATAAAGATATTTCGGACTATATCTTAGAAGTCAGTCTGTTAATAAAATTTTGTTAAAATTTTAACAGATTGTAAAATTCAAAAAATCTATTGGCAATGTGGACACAAAATGATATAATATTGTCAGCCGAAAGGCAGAACAATCAGAAAGGGGTCTTTATTATGCCCATCAGAATAGTTTTGGTACTTGTGTTTATACTTGCTTTCATAGGATGTATAGCTATGATCTCGGTAGGCTCAAAGGACAGAAAAAAACCTGCTGTAACTGCAGGCGTGATCGGAATTATACTCAGCTTCCTGGGATTTTTGTGCGTTCCGTTCAGCGTTTATACTGTCGATACCGGTGAGGTGGCTGTCGTTAAATTTCTCGGTCAGGCTAATAATGTCAGAACCGCCGGAACATATTTTGACTTCTGGATAACTAATACTATTCAGAAATATGATATCAAAACTCAGACTATCTCTATAAATACCGGCACATATTCCTCGGATGCTCAGACAATGGATGTCCAGATGACTGTGCAGTATAAGATAATGGCTGAAAGCGCTATAAAGATCGCTGAACAGTATGGCTCACTTGATGTACTCCAGAACAGAATAGAATCAGTTGCAATAGAAAAAACTAAGGCTGTGCTTTCTGCTCATAAGGCAATGAATATAATCGCTGACCGCGCATCAATGTCACCGCTTGTTGAGGATGCTATCAAAAAGGCAATAGATGAAAAATTCTATGTGGACATACAGACTGTGGCTATGACTAATATAGATTTTTCGGATGCCTTTGAAAAGGCTGTCGAGGAAAAGATGATAGCTGAACAGCAGCAGCTTAAGGCTAATTATGAGAACCAGACAAAAATAGCAAAGGCAAAGGCTGATGCAGAAGCAAAAATAGTTGCGGCAGAAGCAGAGGCAAAGTCAAATGATCTTCTGGAAAAGTCGATAACAGAAAAGATACTTCGCCAGATGTATATTGAAAAGTGGGACGGCAAACTGCCTGTAACAGTTGCAGGTGATTCCGCTACGCTGCTTATACCAGCTTCCGGAGATACAGGGTCGTCTGAAAAAACAGCAGAGTGAGGTGAGTAAAAATGGATTTTTGGGCATGGATAGCTTTGGCAGTAATTTTTATCATTATGATAGTAGTGAAGTCAAGAAATATGGACAAGGATTATACTCTTGGAAAGGGTATATTCAAAAACAGCGAGCATAACATCGAGCTTGAAAAAAACAGTGATATCTCGGATAATAATTATTACAACGATACTGATAAATTAAAATAAGAGGTTCCCATAACCTTAAAGGGGAAAATACGCTATGGAAAATGTACATATAATGCAGCATCCTCTGATAAAGCATAAGATAACAATGCTGAGGATGGAAAGTACAGGAACAAGTGAATTTCGCAAGCTGGTCGAGGAGATTGCAATGCTTATGGGATATGAGGCGCTTGCTGATCTTCAGACAAAGGATGTTGAGATCAGAACGCCTGTCGAGGAAACAATACAGCCTGTTCTTGACGGACGGAAAATTGCAATTGTACCAATACTTCGCGCAGGACTTGGCATGGTCGGAGGTATCCTTTCACTTGTACCTAATGCAAAGGTTGGACATATCGGTATGTACCGGGATGAGGAAACACATCTTCCGCATCCGTATTACTGTAAGCTGCCGCCGTTCATAGATCAGCGGCTTATAGTAGTGGTTGATCCGATGCTTGCAACCGGAGGATCGCTTACTGATGCTGTAAGCGAGATAAAGGCGCAGGGCGGAAAGCATATCAAGTGTATGTGCATAATAGCAGCGCCGGAGGGCGTTAAGCTCTTTACGGAAAAGCATCCGGATGTCGAACTGTATATAGGCGCAATGGACAGATGCCTTAACAGTAATGCTTATATTTGTCCTGGTCTCGGTGATGCCGGCGACAGGATATTCGGAACAAAGTAAAAAAAAACGGGTCAGCGGATCGTATTGATCTGCTGACCTTTTTACTTTTAATTTCATGTTTCGGTGGTTTTGTTTTCCTTGTGAGGTCTGAGATAGTGCTTTTCAAAAACAGTCCTTTCCAGCTTTGCTGCAGCAAATGCCATAAGTGTACCGAAAATCGCTCCGAAGAGTACATCAGTCGGAAAATGTACATACAGATACAGTCTTGAAAATGCCATGAGAAACGCAAGGATATATGATGCTATGCCTAATTTTTTGTTATACATAAAGCATATTGTGGCTGAGCCAAAGGCAAAAAATGTATGTCCGGAGGGGAATGAGGGGTCTATTTCCGGAGGAACTATAAGCTGTATCGTACTGTTCATTTCATATGGTCTTATACGGTTTACTATAGGCTTGATTATCAGATTGCAGGCAATAAGATTTACAAGAAGATCACAGAAAAGCATCCTTCCGAGACGCTTATGTTTTTTTGAAAACAGTGAACCAAAGCATAGTATAAGCCATATGGCTCCAATAGTACCAAGAAGTGATATGACCGGCATTATAATGTCGAGCATATCATTTTTTATGTTTTTTTGAATATAGTTCAGGATATAGAATTCAATATCCATAACATCACCTCTGATATGAATATGCCTTATTATAACACATATTAATAAAAAAGAGAATAGCTTTTTATATATTATGCAATGATTTTTGAGACAGAAGCGGCATAAAATATGTCGGAGGTGGTCGTTATGTTTGACCTGATATCAGCGATCGTAAGTAAAATATCATTTCTCTTTATTCTCCATGTCACCGGAGCCGGACATTTCCCTAAGCCTCTTTCGGAGGCTGAGGAAAAAGAGTGTCTTGAAAAGTACCGCAGCGGCGATATGGCTGCAGGAGACAGACTTATTGAGCATAATCTGCGTCTGGTGGCGCATATAGTAAAGAAATACTACGCAACAGGCGCTGATCCGGATGATCTTGTATCTATCGGAACTATTGGTCTGATAAAAGCTATAAGGACATTCCGGCAGGATAAGAGCATAAGGCTTTCAAGCTATGCTTCGAGGTGTATTGACAACGAAATACTTATGTACTTCCGCAGCATACGAAAAACTGCAAAGGATATTTCAATAAATGATGAAATAGATTCAGACAGTGACGGAAATGCGCTTACTATAATGGATATAATGGCGGTCGAGGATACAATAGCGGATGACCTCGATATGAAAATAAAGACCGAAAACCTCGGACGATACATCAAAGAAGTATTATCTCCGAGAGAACAGCTTATCATCCGTATGAGATACGGTCTTGACGGAGGTAAACCGCTTACACAGAGAGAAACTGCATCACTGCTGAAAATATCACGGTCATATGTATCCAGAATAGAAAAGAAAGCATTATCGGAGCTTAGAAAAAAATACAGTCAATAATGTGTAGTGATCCCGTAAGCATTACTATGTAAACAGCGGCATATAAATATATAACGGAGGAATGAAAATGAAAGAGTTTGATAATGCTGCAAAAATGCTTTGTCCGGAGATATCCGGAGTATTACTGAAAATAGCGGAAAATAAAAAGCGCAGTATTCAGGAAATACGACTGCGTTCAGGAAAACCTGTTGCGCTCAGCAGCGGAACGGAAACACTCTATGTATGTGGGGATGGAGCAATTGTATATTCGCCTGAAAGAGCGTTCCGCTGTACCAGGAGACATATCTATGATACCTTCCGTCAGCTTTGTGATTACTCCCTTTACAGCCGTCAGGACGAAATAAAAAATGGATTCATAACCGTAAAGGGAGGTCATAGGGTGGGGCTTTGTGGAACAGCCGCCCTGAAAGATGGTCAGATATCCGCTGTAACGGATATTACCTCTCTTAATGTACGGATATCACGCCGATTGTATGGAATATCTGAACCGCTGCTAAGTAAAATGCTTCCGCTTACAGGAGGTTTCCTGATAGTCGGCGCACCCTCAACAGGTAAAACTACGCTTCTGAGAGATATCGCTTTCCGTATATCCGGAGGGGTAAACTGTCGGGCAATGCGTACATCCGTTATAGACGAGCGCGGAGAGATATCCGGAGGTTTTTCTGAGGAAAGCGGCCATGACCTCGGGTTATCTGATGTTCTGAGAGGTTATCCGAAAAGTGAAGGAATAATGCAGGCAATAAGATCACTTTCGCCGCAGGTGATAATTTGTGATGAGGTAGGAAATGCTGATGACTGCCGTGGAATTGCAGAGGGAGCAAATGCAGGAGCGTATATGATAGGAACGATACACGCGCCCTCATGGGATGATCTTATGAAGCGCAGACAGGCAAA
The DNA here is from genome assembly GCA_902783815.1 of uncultured Ruminococcus sp. Taxonomy (GTDB): domain Bacteria; phylum Bacillota; class Clostridia; order Oscillospirales; family Acutalibacteraceae; genus UBA1213. The sequence goes on along the minus strand of CACZSM010000126.1, from coordinate 7,495 downwards.
GGAGCTTTTAGGAACGGGTGCATTTTCCCATGCTGTTATATTAAGCTCCTCGGATAAGCCGGGAGAAGTGAGAGAAATACGGGAGGTATGAATATGTTGATAAAACTGATAGGCGGCTGTATGATAGTATTATGCGGAACGATGACTGGAATATATCTGTTCAGGCTGAGTCAGCGCAGAGTAAGGGCTTTGAATGAGTATATTGCTTTTCTCAGTCATTGTCAGAACATGATAGCCTATTGCGGCGCGGATATTCTGCATATACTGTCCTCATGTACAGAGTATGAATTGCTTGGAGGTATGATGAAGGAGTGCTGTGATAAGCTCAGAAGCGGTATGGAGCTTACAAAGGCATGGAGTATTTCCGTATCCGGCGTAGAATTCAGAGGCATAATTGCAAGTGAGGATAAGAAACTGTTTACGGCTTTTGCGGATGACTTCGGAACAATGGATGCGGACGGGGAGATAAACAGGATATGTCTGTGCCGTGAGGAAACAATGAGAAGATATGAGGAACTGTATTCGCAGACAGAAGCAAAACGCCGTTTGTACAGAACGGTAGGTATGTTTTGTGGTATGCTTCTGGCTGTGGTGATGATATGATCAGGGAAAAATGATATGCAGACAAATGTAGATTTTATTTTCAAAATTGCTGCCATAGGTATCATTGTATCGGTACTGAGCCTTGTGCTTTCTCGTTCGGGACGGGAGGAACAGGCTATGATGACTACTCTTGCAGGATTGATAGTGGTGCTGCTGATGCTTGTACAGCAGATATCGGAGCTTTTTACCACTATTGAAAATCTTTTCGGATTCTGATGGAGATAATAAATGTATGCGCTGCAGCGCTTGCCGGTGTATTTGCGGCGCTTGCTGTGAGAAAATATGCTCCCGATGTATCGGCTGCGGCAGGATTTGCAGCCGGAGCAGTCATATTTATCATGGTACTGTCGAAGGCTGCGCCGATTATCGGAGAGGTCAGGTCGATAATGTCAATGGCTGATACGGACAGCAGTTATTTTTCGGTTTTGCTGAAAACTATCGGCATATGTGCGTTTTGTCAGTTTACATCCGATACCTGCAGGGATAACGGACAGGCAGCAATAGCATCAAGAGTAGAGCTTGCGGCAAAAACAGGAATAATATTGATAGCCCTGCCTATGTTCAGAAGGATACTTACGGCTGTTTCAGATCTTCTGGGCGCGGTGTAGCTTTCAGAATTAGTTTTAAAAGGTTGATAGACATAATGCAAAAGGCATTTTTAACATTATTGCTTTCAATATTCATTTCTGCTGTGATGCTTCCGGGTACTATTGCAGCAGCGGCATCAGATACTGATGATTACGCGGAAATCAGCGGTGCCGACAGACTTTATTCCTCGCTGCCGGATAAAACAAGGGAATTGCTTTCACAGGCTGGCATATACGGCATTAATGCAGATGAGATATCCGGAGTGGGAATGGATGATATATTCCGTATTATAGCTCTTGCAGCCGGGGAAAACGGTAATGCACCCTTTGGCGCGGCTTCTGCCTGTATGGGTATAATGCTGCTGTGCGCGGCGGTAAAGGGAGCTGAAACTGCTTTTTCGGGTCATTCGCTTGCTCAGGTAAGCTCGGCTGCTGGCGCACTTTGCATATGTACGGCAGCAGTAGTGCCTGTATGCTCTCTGATACAGCGCAGTACGGAGATAATAAACGGCGCATCCGGATTTCTTATGCTGTATGTGCCAATTATGACTGGACTGCTTGCTTCCGGCGGACATCAGGCAGCCGCCGGCTCATACTATGGCTCACTGATGTTTACCGGAGAGGTAATATCACAGATTTCTGCAAAGCTGATATCTCCGCTTATGAATGTATTTCTTGCCCTGTCTGTAACGACTGCTCTTTCAAGCGGACTTAATCTTTCTTCACTATGCAAGACTGTTTATAAATGCTCAAAGTGGATGATAACCCTGGGAATGAGTATTTTTGTTACAGTGCTTTCAGCTCAGACGCTTGTGGCGTCATCACTGGACAGGGTAAGCCAGAGGGCTTTGAGATTCGCTGTAGGGTCATTTGTACCAGTAGTAGGAGGAGTGCTGAGCGAAACGATCACAACCTTCAGCGGAAGTCTGAATCTTCTTCGCTCAGGCGCAGGGGTATTTGTAATAATAGCATCAGGATGCCTGTTTCTGCCTTTGCTGATGGAATGTCTGTTGTGGCAGCTGTCGCTTTCTCTGCTTTCGGGTGCCGCTGATATTATGGATCTGGGCAGGATATGCGGAATTTTCGGTACTATTTCAACTGTGATATCCATGCTGACAGCGGTAATGCTCTGCATACTGACTATTTTCATTATCTCTACTGTGATAATTCTTCTTATTGCAAGATAAAAGGAGAAAATATGGATACTGTATATTCATGGGCAATTACAGTTACAGTATGCGCTGTAATTGCCTGTATCATGGAAATGATCTCAGGAGGAACAAAACTTATGGGTACGGTCAGACTTGTTACTGGACTGTTCATGATCTGCTCGGCAATTCTCCCGGCAGCTGAGCTTTTAAGGGATCTCTCCTTTACCGATTTATCCCCGGAGGATGTTATTCCTCCGGCAGTTCTTGACACGGAAAATGCCGAAAAAAAACTGATATGCGAAAAGCTCCGTGAGCTGACTGAAAAAACTCTTGCGGCACATGACATATATCCGCTTTCATCTGACATACAATTGGATATAGATGAAACAGGCAAAATAAATGCCGTCCATGCTGATATACTGATGGATAATAGTAATGCTCCGGCAGCGGATGAGGCGGCATTGATAATCAGGAGGGAGCTTGGCATTGAATGTACAGTCCGGACATCCTCCGTCAGATGAGGTGTCAATATGGCAGAACAGGAACAGGATGTGAAAAAAGAACAGACCAGTACAGTGAAAGGTCTTGCAGCCTTCTTTCAGGGTCAAAGATCAGTCAGTTTTATTGTACTGCTTGGGATCGCAGGAATAGCAATGATTTTCATATCATCGTCATTTCACCCGTCGTCCTCTGGCGGAGGTGCTGTGCAGGAGGAGGCTTCAGATAATGAGACTTTTTCGGATTACCGTTCAAGTCTGAGTGAAGAGCTTGGCAATATGCTTGCAAGCATGAGCGGAGTCGGAAGGACAAAAGTAATGGTGACACTCGATGGAACTGTACGGAATGTCTATGCAACAGATGTCGATGTGAATGACAGGCAGACTTCACGAAAAAACGGAACGGATGAAAATGCGGATAATCAGAATACGGAAAGGCGATCCTGCATAGTTATAAGACAAAAGGATGGCTCGGAAAAAGCACTTACTGTAGGAAAGCTTTTACCGGAGATAAAAGGAGTGCTTGTCATATGTGAAGGAGGGGATGATCCACAGGTCTGCTCGGAGGTGATAAGAGCAGTATCGGCGGCTCTGGATATCAGGGAAACACATATCTGCGTTAGCAAACTGGGATAATGGGAGGATAATTTATGACATTCGGAAAAAGACAGCTTGTAATAGCATCACTTGTGGTAGCGTTAGGGGCAGCAGTCTATCTTAACTGGCAGTTTTCAGGGACTACTCCGGTCAGTACGGCAGGGACTGAGGAAAGCTCTGTAAAACAGCTCGGTCAGACTACCTATGTAAATACAGAGATATCTTCGGTAAATACAGATAAAAAACAGGAATCCTCAAAGACGGAAACAACAAAAACAGCAGATCAGGGTGTATTCGCAAAGGAAAGGGAGCAGAGAACAAAAAGCTATTCAGAGGCTCTGGAATCGCTGAATGACATTGTAGAATCCGCTTCATCCTCGGAGGCGGCAAAAAAGGATGCAGTAGCCGCAGCGGAAAAGTTTGCCAAAGCGATCAAGGCTCAGGCGGATCTTGAAGGACAGATAAAGGCAAAGGGTTTCAAGGATGTATTGGTATCTATAAATAACGATCAGTGTGCAGTATCGGCATATGGCAGAGATATTGATGAAGCTATTGCAATAGCTATAAGAGATCTTGTGAATCGTCAGTCCGGAATAGACTACGACAAAATAACGATAACAGGGAAGGCAGAATAGTGTAAGTTTGGTTGGCATAATGCAGGCACTGCGCCGGTGCGTGACCGCACTGGACAATGTTCCTCCTGCGCGGCTTCTAAAACTCAACTTTAGCTATTAACATACATGAGAATAAAGGAGTCAGGTAATTTCTCCATGTCGGCAGAAGTAGAGAATAGAGAAAAACGAATAGATAATAACGAATAGTGGAGTGTGGAGTTATTTGAAAAGTTAAATGTTAAAAGCTAAAAGTTAAATGTGAGGTATTAACCATTATCACAAGATAAACAACTGACCAATTTTTAAATTAGATATCATCATATTTAAGCTAATTGTGAACACCGTATCTGTTTTTATATTATTATGTAAGTAATCAAAAGAAATTAATATAATTTTAGGCGCTCCTGAGTGTGAAGCTGTAGGAGTGTGAAGCTGTAGGAGTGCGGAGTTTGGAGTGTGGAGTTATTTGAAAAGCTAAATGTTAAAAGTTAAAAGCTAAATGTGAGGTATTAACCATTATCACAAGATGAACAACTGACCAATTTTTATATTAGATATCATCATATTTAAGCTAATTGTGAACTTCATATCTATATTATTTTTAACCTATATAACTTAACAAAAGAAAAGGGTATAATGACAGCCACTCCTGAATTGACATCAGTGCGGAATGTGAAGTGTGGAGTTTTTGGGAAGTTAAATGTCAATAACAATTATCTGATTGTGAAGCTATTATAATTGTAATAGAATTATAATATTATTATATAACCTAACTGGACAATTGAGAGAGGATGTTTTATAATGGTTGTATAAGTAATATAAGGGAGGAAGAAAAATGTCAAGACAAAAAAACCAGAGGGAAAAGATCCTGATACTTCTTGATTATATGAGAAACAAGGCAATGGGCAAGGAAAATGCCGCGACAACAAAACAGCTTATAAGTATGCTGCAGGAACAGGGTATTCCCTGTGACAGAAGAACTATCACCACTGATATGACCTTGCTGACTGAATATACTGCTGCTGATCCCTCATATAGCTTTTCAATAGGCTGTTTCCACTGCTATGGAGGCAATGCTTATTATTCGTATGAAAAGAACGAAGCAGACCGTCTGTTTTCCTTTGATGAATTGAAGGAGATAATTACAGCGGTAAATGCACTGCATTATACAGATGATGAGGAAAAGGAAAAATACCATATAATAAAGCAAAAGCTGCTTTCGATGTCCTCTCCGGCTGACAGGGATATTCTCAGAGAGTATGCGGAGGATGAAAACACTGCTGCGCTTGATACGGTTGCTGCAAAGATACTGATAGACTCTGTAAATTCTCTGACATTCATGGGTGATAAGATGTCTGAGCATATTATTGATACTATAATCAGACTTTCCGATAATGAAGACAGGAAAACACTTGCGGTAGAAAAGAAGAATCCGGTTTATCGCAGACACAGCAAATCAGGAATTACAATATATGATATAGATAAACTGCTCAGGGCAGTAGATCAGCAGAAGAGAATATGTTTCAGGTATTTTGACCTTGATGAAAACGGGGAAAAAATATTCAGACATGACGGTGCGGAATATACTGTTGAACCCCTGACTCTTACAAGGAATGATAATCACTATTATCTTATCTGCTACGATGGATCTACAGAAACTCATATCCGTAATTTCAGGCTTGACAGGATGACGAGTATAAAAGATCCCGTGAAGGATAAGAATATTTCCGAGGAAGCGAAGCTGTTCAGATCAGCGCTTCCGGAGGTAACTAATCAGATATTCAGGATGTACACCGGAGTAAAAAAGAATATAACATTTGAATTTTCGGATAAGCTCATAGGAGTGATGTATGATGCTTTCGGAACGAATGTAGAAATAACCCGTAAGGATGAAGATACCTGTACTCTGACGGAGGAAATACAGATAAGTCCGCCGTTCTGGGGGTGGCTGTTTCAGCTTGGCAGTGATATAAGGATAACGGAGCCGCAGGATGTCAAAGATATGTACCGGGAGAGATGCGAGGAAGTTTTGACAAATGATGAACAGGAACGAGATACTGATACGGAAAACTGAGGATATGATACAAAGGAGCAGCAGAAATTTTGTTGTATTGTATTCACACTTTCTCACTCCGGCGGAGCAGGAGGAGATAAAAAAGGAGTACTCTTTTGACAGCAGGATTACCTTTGACGGCGGTTATGAGGATGCAGAGAGGCGTATATGCCGTGTGCAGACAGACGAGTACCAGAGTGATGACGGACTGCCGGTAAAGCTGCTGAGGTTCACGGCAACAGCGCCGGATGCGGATATATCTCACAGGGATGTACTTGGTTCACTGATGGGTTGTGGGATAAAGCGTGAGATGGTAGGAGATATCAAGGCGAAGGGCAGAGAAGCATATGTATTTGTACATGAAACGGCTGCTGAGTATATAAGAATGAATATTGACAAGATATGCAGATACAGGGTAGAGATAAGGGAAGTGGAAAAGAGCTCATTGCCTGAGCCGGAAACAGAAAGAAAAGAGATAAATGTAAGTTCTCTCAGACTTGACAGCATATGCGGAGAGTGTTTTGGTATGTCAAGGACAAAGGCAGCGGAGGCAATAAAAAAGCAGCTTGTCGCAGTAAACTGGATAATAAGTGATAATGTTTCCGCGGAGGTAAAGCCCGGCGACAGGATATCCATGAGAACAAAGGGTAAAATACGGGTAGGAAAGGTTCTTGGGTCGAGCAAAAAAGGCAGGCTGTTTGTTGAGATATTCAGATATATATGAAAAGATCCCCACAGGCTTATAAAAAGGCTTGTGGGGATTCACTATAGGTTTTCAGAGAACCACTTATTTTTTTGGTTCCGTATTCCACAGCAGTTCTCTCAGTACAGTTTTAATATTTGCCGGGTCAATAGGCTTTGCAATATGTGCATCCATACCTTCTTTCAGGGCTTTTTCGACATCCTCGCCAAAGGCATTTGCAGTTACTGCTACTATTGGTGTTTTTGAAAGAACAGGGTCATCCAGTTCCCTGATCTTTTTTGTTGCTTCATATCCGCTGAGTACGGGCATCTGAATATCCATCAGAACTGCATCATAATATCCGGGTTTGGATGCTGCTACCTTGTCAACGGCTACCTGACCGTTTTCAGCAGTTTCGACCTTGAATCCGATTTTCTGGAGAAGCATTACAGCTATCTGACGGTTGATCTCCATATCCTCAGCAACAAGAAGTCTTTTTGTACTGTAATCCGGTTCGGGTTCATTTTTTCCGACTGAGGCATCTATACAGTTCTTCTTGGTACAGTATTTTAGACTGAATACGACTATGAATTCCGTACCCTTTCCTGGAGCAGTTTCAACAGTAATTTTACCGCCCATAGCGTCAACTATGCTTTTTGTTATTGCCATTCCAAGACCAGTTCCCTGTATTTTGCTTACAGTGGATGTTCG
>CACZSM010000125.1 GCA_902783815.1 uncultured Ruminococcus sp. | reverse complement strand
CTCTTTTCTCTCACGGCGCTCAAATGTACCAAAGCCGACTATTCTTACATCCTCACCGTCCGAAACTTTCTCAACTATTGTATCAAGAAGGGCAGTAACAGCCTTTTCAGCATCCTTCCTTGAAATTTCAGCCTTTTCTGCAACAGCAGAAATGAGTTCAGTCTTGTTCATTTTAATTTTCCTCCAAATTTTCTTTTTTTGTTATAGCTTTCCAAAGCCGGTTCGTAACTTCCGTATCCGAACCCTGTATGTCAACACCCTCTTCCAGAGCCTTCTGCTCATAAGCATCAAATCTTGCTCTGTATTCATTGCAGGCATCGTACAGCGACATTTCACAGTCAACATCAACAATATCAGTCAATCCGACTGCTGCAAACAAAAACCGTCCCAAAGCCTTGCTTTGTTCCACTTTATCACCGGTTTTTGCAGCCTGTTTTATATTTTCCAGACACTCGCCTATCTCACAGCATACCTCTTCCTCAGTCATTGGTCCTACGCCGCCCCTTTTTGCTTTCTTCCTCAGCTTCTGAGCCTTCATAAGAGCCGGCAAAGTAGAAGAAATACCGTCCATCGTCTCACCTATTGTTGACTGGCTGTGTGTCTGCATCTTGATCTTGTCCCAGTTTTTCCAAACATCCTCCGTTGTCTCAGCATTCACATTACCGAATACATGAGGATGACGAAGAACCATCTTCTTTCCGACATCATCAATTACCTCATCAAGACCAAAATGATCAAGCTCGCTTTCAATCACACTATGAAAAACGACCTGGAACAGCACATCACCCAATTCTTCCCTGAGATGCTCTGTATCCTTATCATCTATAGCCTCAACAGTTTCATAGACCTCCTCAAGAAGATCCTTTCTGATTGTCTCATGAGTCTGCACCTTATCCCACGGACAGCCATCGGGCGCCCTCAATGCTTTCACAAGATCAACAAGATCATAGATATCATATTTTTCCTTAATTATAAAATCCAATTCTTCTTCTCCTTTCAGAGAGAATAAACAGCAAGTACTATTTTACCTTATCAGCTTACGATTTTCAAGTACTTTTACAATTTTTTCTCCCTTCGGCATCTGAAGCACATCCTCACGCTTTATAGCCCTAAAAAAAAGCAATGCCGCAAAGTACACTAAAATAGCCACAACGACTGAAAGCAGAGTAGCAACCTTCTGTATAAACACGAGATCAAACAATGCCTGAGAAAAATAAGCTGCTGCTCCACAAATAACAGAAGCTATCAATGGTTTTATCAATATAGAAACAAAATCAGGGACAATTTTAGTTTGTCTGCAAAGTATGAAAAGAGCTGTAATAGTAACAAAGCCATAGCATACTATAGAACCAACATTAGCTCCCTGGATATTTATTTCCGGAATACCGACAAGTATATAATTCACGACTATTTTTATAACCATACCTGCTGAATACAGCTTAAGCGGCACATCCATACGACCGACTGCCTGCAGCATACTGCAAAGCGGCGTACTCGTTGCAATAAATATTACCGAAATACCCATAACAGCAAGAACCTTTGAGCCTATCTCCACCTCATTTGCAACAGCAGGGCCGCTGTAGATAAGTGAAAGCAGCGGTTCAGCAAGCACTGACATACCTATTCCAGAGGGAATTGTCACCAGTACAGTTACCCTCAGTACAGTTTCCATACTTTGCTTCATTTTCACCCTGTCTCCGCTTGTCCATGCAGCCGTTACCGATGGAAGCGCAGTCGTACCAAAAACCTGTGTGACAGCAGTTACAAGCATCATAAGAGTAAGCGCTATTCCATAGCAGCCATAAAGATAGGTATGCGTATTACCGGAATAGTACACATCATCAGGTATAAGAGATCCATAAACATTCAACAGTGCGTCAGGATTTGTCTCCATAATATGAGATATCCTTCTCATGACAAGGGTTGAATCTATCATATCCGCAAGGCTCATTATTATTGCGCCAAGACCTATTGGAATAGCTGTTCGCACCATTGTCCTGATTATCGTTCCATTTGATTTTGGCGGAGGTGATTCCTTCAGATCCTTTACAGATATCCCGTCACCGCCCTTTTTGTACCTTATGAATAAAAACAGGAATCCAAAAAGTGCGCCAAGTGAAATTCCCGTTATTGCGGCGCCTATAGCCAACGGAACAGCCGCAGCCTGAGCTGCCGGCTCACTGTCACATTTCACTCCGAAAACGAATCCCGTTCTATAATACTGATCCATACAGATACGCATTGTAACAAATGAAGCTGTAAAACCAACAAACAATTTACACGACGCCTCAATTATTTCACTTACAGCCGTAGGAACCATATTCCTCATGCCCTCGAAATAACCTCTGTATATAGACATCAGGCAGCCGAAAAATATTGTCGGAGAAAGGCAAAGCAGCGCAAAAATAGTATTCGGGGAATCTATCACTCTGACATAAACAAAACTGCCAAGTACCATTGCAACAAAGCATACCAATCCTGCCACAACAAAAATAGGTACTGACAGCTTGTGTATCATTTTAACATCTCGGAAGCGTTTTTTTGTAACGCTCTCTGATACCATCCTCGATATAGCTATCGGGAAACCTGCTGTTGATAATGTAAACAGCGGATTATAAAGAGCGTAGGCAGAATTGAAAAGACCTGTTCCCACTCCGCCGTACATATTAGAAAGCAGTATCTTGTATATCATTCCCATCAGCTTGACAATGATCATACTCGAACCAAGCACCATTGCACCTTTAAGGAACGACTGTGCCTTTCCTTGCTTTTTTTCTTTTGACACTGCAGCACATCCTTCCCGCCCGGTATCCGGGCTGTCATCCTTTTTTGCGGACGATCATGCTGACTGATTCAGGGCGGGCACAAGTGTGCCTGCCCATACATTACAAAACCGTCACTATGCTGGGAATTTCAAAGAAGGTCATCATCCTCGAAGTTATCCTCTGTAAAATCGATAACATCGTCAGGTGAAAGATGTTCTGCATTATCCGTTTCTGTAACCAGCTTTTCTCCGCATTTATTACAGAAAACTGCGCCCTTTGAATTGTATGCTCCACAGCTTGTACATCTGATCCTGAGTCTTGATTTTTCAATCAGAGCATTGATCTCCTCAAGATGCTCCTTAAGCTCCTTTATTTTCTCAACAAGCTCATTCTTAGCTTTTGAGAAGTCCTTGCCAGTTTCACTTTCCTCGCAGACAACTCTGCCAAGAAGCTGATACTTCTGAGAAAGCTCGGATTTCAGGTCAGCAGCGGCAAGTCTGAGCTTAGAAGCATCAATTACATTTTCAGCTTTTCTTCCAACATGATCCACAGCGGATCTGGCATTAAGCAAAAGATCTTCAAAAATACCCATATTAATGATCTCCTTTTCAAAAAAATTACTGGTCTCACAAAACCATATGGATATATTATACCATTATACCCCTGATACTGCAAGTTTTTTAAAGCATAATCAAAAAATTTTTATACTCTGATTGGAACCCCTAATATGAATAGCATCCATCTCCTATAAACTCACGGATCAATGAATTATCCGGAACAAGTGCAGGATCTATACTTCTGAATCTGCTGACGGACTCTATAAGGTGCTTAGCAAATTCATACTCTGCAACCCCCTTTTCAATCTTTGACAGCAGATCAATTGCCATATTCCTCATTACACTAGGCTCATAAATATGCACTGAATTAATAGTGAAGTCACTCGAGTACCGATATGGTCTTATATATTTCATTTCGCCTTCAATAACTGTATCCCACATATCGAGTGTTCTTTCTACAGGTGTTTTTCTGAAACGACTATCCCTTATCATTCGTCTGATAAGTCTTAGCTCCCGGTTTGTCAGCACATAGTCCTCATTATCCTTTATTCCCTGTTTTACGCTGACATATATTTTCATTACTCTTTCCTTTGGCATACCCTCACTGAAAACCGGATGCAGAGCATGAATACCCTCCATTATAATAACTGAATTTTCCTTTAGTCGTACTTCTCTCGTATTTCCGGATGGACGGCTGTGCGTGAAATCGTATTTAGGTATAAGACATTCGCCGGTTGTCGAAAGCAATTCTATAGATCTCTTTATCTGAGGGATATCAAGCGCATCTATGGACTCAAAATCCGGTCTGCCATCAGGCAGTCTGCCTACATTTTCAATACCAAGATAAAAGTCATCCATAGAAATAAGCTGCACATCAACTCCCTTTGCCCTGAATTCATCTGCAAGCATCAGGGAGCTTGTTGTTTTGCCGCTGCTCGACGGACCTGAGAGCAGAATAACATGTCTGCCCCCCGGAACTTCCATAATTGTATCGGCAATGAGTCTCAGATCGTATCGGAACACATTTTCGGTCATTCTTATAAGATCTTCCGGACTGCGTTCTACCTCTTCATTTATCCTTGCAAGATCACAGGCATATCTTCTGTAGGTATTAAGATAATTCAGCATAGAAATCTCTGATCTTCTCCTTTCTTCTGAGTATTTCTTCAAAACCGCTTATATATTCATACGGATATTTGTAGTTAAATATTCTTGTAAGGCTTTCTCCACCCGGAACCTTAAGTTTTGTTACTGCACCTGCGCCGCAGCCTATTATTGTATGCGTTTCATCCATAACAAATACATTATACACGCCGTCAAAGCCATCCTTTGCCCATCCGACATTTTCAAGATTTCCCTCCATCCTTGTCTGACGGTACAGATAGTACGGATGATATCCGCATTCTGTAAGTTTCTTTTCACTATATTCAAGCATAGCAGCAGCGCTGCCCTTATTATCTGTCCTTACGCCTTCCCCCTGCATTGTAAGTTTTGATGACCTTTTCAGCGCAAGAGTATGTACTGTTATGCTCTCCGGAGACAGATCACATATTCTGTCAAGTGTTGAGATAAAACTCTCAGTGCTTTCTGTCGGCAATCCGGCAATAAGATCCATATTTATATGACCGAATCCCATTTTTCTTGCAAGCTCAAATGCTTCTATAGTTTGAGCAGAGTTATGCTTCCTTCCGATAGTATTCAGCACACTGTCATTAAGGGTCTGAGGATTTATGCTTATACGATCTATACCTCCGTTCAGTATTGCAGCAAGTTTTTCCTTATCAATTGTATCAGGTCTGCCTGCTTCAACAGTAAACTCACGGCATCCGGCAAGATCAAAATTATTCTTTACACAATTTATCAGTTCTGAAAGCTGTAAAGCATTAAGGGTTGTCGGAGTTCCGCCGCCAATATAAACACTTTCGAGATGTAAAGCCAAATCCTTTACAATATCTGCGGTAGCTTTTATCTCCCTGCAAAGCATTTCAAAATAAGGCTGAACCAGTTTTCCTGCCTTTTCCACTGTTTGTGAAACAAAAGAACAGTATGAACATCTTGTGGGACAGAATGGAATCGAAATATAAAGACTGAACGAATCATTCCTGCTCAAAGACAGTATTTTCCTTTCATACTTTTCAGTTACTGCACTGAGCCTTGTTTTCTCCTCGGATACAAGCAGCTTATCTGTAAAATAATTACAAGCGTACTGCTCATCATATTGTTCAGACAACCTTCTGAAAAGTTTTATAGGTCTTACTCCTGTTAGTATTCCCCATGGCTGTGTTTTCCCGGTATATACGCACAGCAGTCTGTAAAGGCATACAGCCATTGTTCTCTCAGCTGTTTTTTCAAAATCAACTTCATTAAGTGATACTCTCTCTTTTTCGATTTTATCGAAGTCATCAAAGCATATTCCTACGCTTATATCCGCATAATCTCCTGCTGTTTTCATCTCAGTAAGAATAAAAGGCTTCTGCATTTCTTCCCCGTTATACTGAACTACTGAGATTTTTTCATTCGGGTAAAATAATCTGACAAGGTTTTCCATTTCATAATAAAATGAATGACCGTCAATATAAATCATCATATCTTTTGTACCTCTTTACCGGGTTATACTTTCTTTCAAAATCAAGACTGCTTTTTTCCCCATGACCACAGTAAATTGTAAGATTCTCAGGAATAGCAAGCAGCATATGAAGCGTATTAAACATTTGCTTTGCATCTCCTGTCGGAAGATCCACTCTGCCGAATGTTTCTCTCATGATCGTATCACCCGTAAACAGAATGTCATTTATACGATAACAGACTCCTCCAACTGTATGTCCGGGAGAGGCTATCACCTGTATTTTTCTGTTGCCAAAGTCAAGACTGTCCCCATCAGCTACAGTTATATCCGCATCAAAATGCTTTATCTCAAATCCGAAAAATGCAGATGAATTTAGCATATCATCATTTGTAAAAGGAGCATCCTTTTCACCTATTACTATCTTTGCGCCGGGACACATTTTCTTTATATCAGCTGCATAATAAATGTGATCAAAATGACCGTGTGTAAGCAATATATATTTCAGCTTCTCAGTACCGAATTCAATTATTTTCTGCCTCAGTCTTACAGAAAAATCTCCCGGATCGACAACAAATGATACCTCATTTTCGTCATCTGTTACAAAAAAACAGTTTTCACAAATATCTCCTGAAACAAAACATTCTACATTCAGCATACTTTCATCTCCTCATGCAAGTTCTGTTGAATCAATTATCAGGGTCACAGGACCGTCATTTAACAGACTTACCTTCATATCGGCACCAAATATCCCTTTTTCGATCCTTTTTATTCCCTCTTTTCTGAGACACTCGCAGAAATACTCATAAAGCGGTTCCGCTTTTTCCGGACGGGCAGCCTTATCGAAGCTGGGTCTGCGACCCTTTCTGCTGTTCGCACACAGCGTAAAATTCGACACTACGAGAATACCTCCGCCGATATCCATAACTGAAAGATTCATTTTATCATTTTCATCTGTAAATATCCGCAGACCTGCTATTTTTGCACTCAGCTTTTCAGCATCTCTTTTTTCATCGTCAACCGTTACTCCAAGCAGTACCAGCAATCCTGCGTCTATACTTCCAACATTCTCTCCATCTACAGCTACAATGCACTGTGATACTCTCTGTATTACTGCTTTCATATCCGTTCTTCCTTTACATCAGTTCCTGCTTATGGATATTATTCCGCTTATTCCGCTGAGTCGGCTTATTACCGTTCTCAGGTGATTTATACCGTTTACTGTAACGCTTACCTCTATCATTGCAGCACCATTTTTCATTTCTCTTGAATTAAGTGAATGTATGAAAAGGTGCATAGCTGATATCTGATTAGTTATATCTGCAAGCAATCCAGTCCTGTCAGTAGCCATTATCTGCAATGTTGCCTGGAATGTTTCATTCACTATATGCTCTGCCCATTGTGCTCTTACCCATCTCTCCGGTTCTGCAGCCTTTGAAATATCCTTCGGTACATTTGAGCAGCTTTTTTTGTGTATTGAAACTCCATATCCCCTTGTAATGAATCCAATTATATCATCTCCAGGCAGAGGATTACAGCATCTTGAGTATTTTACAAGTACATCATCAATACCTTCAATATGTACTCCGCTGCTGACCTTCCTTTTCTGTACAGGCTCAGTAATAACCACTGGCGGAGCATCAAGATCGCTGTACTTTTTGAAGTATTCCTCTTTTATTCTCGGAAGAAGTCTCCACAGCTGTATTCCTCCGTAACCGATAGATGCGTAGAAATCATCCATAGTATTACAGTTCTGCTTTTGTATTATCTCAGACAGGAAATCCGGCCACTCCTTCTCTGGTACATGAATATTCAGTCTCTTGAATTCGGCTTCAAGCTGTGATTTACCCTCCTGTATATTTTCATCACGCTTTTCTCGTTTGAACCAGAGTCTTATCTTACTCCTTGCTTCACTTGTTCTTACAATATTCAGCCAGTCACGCTTAGGACATCCGCCTTCCTTTGCTGTTATTATCTCAACAATCTCACCAGTTCTTACCTTATAATCTATAGGCACAATGCGCTTATCGACCTTCGCGCCTGTCATACGATTTCCTACCTCGCTGTGTATTGCATAAGCCACATCAATAACAGTAGCTCCTGTAGGCAGGTTTATTACATCTCCCTTCGGAGTAAACACAAATACTTCCTCAGGTACAAGATCCATTTTGATCGTGCGTACAATATCCGTAGAGTCGTTATCGTTCTGGTTTTCAAGCATTTTTCTGATCCATGTCAGTCTCTCATCCAGTGAGTCCTTCTTTGTAACGCCCTCCTTATACTTCCAGTGAGCTGCGATACCGTATTCAGCGGTATAGTGCATTTCCCATGTTCTTATCTGTATCTCAAACGGGATGCCCTCCTTGCCGATAACAGTAGTATGCAGGGATTGATACATATTAGGCTTCGGAGTAGAAATATAGTCTTTGAATCTGTTTGGAAGCGGCTTGAAAAGATCATGCACAAGACCAAGTACATTATAGCAGTCAGCAACAGTTTCAACTATTACTCGTACCGCAAATATATCATAGATCTGATCCATCGTTCTGCCCTTCATGTAGGTCTTTTTATATATTCCGTGAATACTTTTTACTCTTCCCTCGATATATACATTCTCCACCTCATCCTTAAGTCGATCATAAAGCTGCTGCTTTATATCTGAAACAAAATGAAGTCTGTCCTTACTCTTATTTTCGAGCTGTCTTTCAATTTCAGCATAGCCTACAGGGTCAAGATAGCGTATTGAAAGATCCTCCAGTTCCTCTTTTATTGCCCTGATACCAAGTCTGTGAGCGATCGGAGCATATACCTCCATTACCTCAAGAGCCTTATCTCTGCGGTGCTGTTCCTTCATACACTCTATAGTTCTCATATTATGGAGTCTGTCCGCGAGCTTTATAATTATTACCCTGATATCATTTGACATTGCTATAAGCATCTTACGGATATTTTCTGCCTGCTGTTCCTCTCTTGATGAATACGGTATCTTTCCGAGTTTTGTTACACCATCTATAAGATTGGCTATTTCTGAGCCGAACTGCTTAGTAACCTCTTGCAATGTTATGGGAGTATCTTCGACTACATCATGAAGCAATGCAGCCGCTATTGTTTCTGAGTCCATGCCAAGCTCCGCCAGAATACACGCAACCGTTGTCGGATGGAGTATATAAGGTATGCCGGAAGCGCGGCGCTGATCGCCGTGCATTTTCTCTGCAAGGCGATATGCTCTGTCAACTAACTCAAAATCATAGCTCTGGTCGCTCTTTTTCATAAGCTCGACAAGTTCATTATAGTCCTGATAATATTTTGGCTTATCCGGCATGTTTTATATCCTCCTCTAATTTTCTATACATTCTTGATCCCCTCAGGTCAACACGACTCTCAACTTCACATATTCTGATCCATATTCTGTCTGCATCCCTTGTATATTCCACAAGACCAAGTTCCTTCATTATATCAAGTATCATGAGCAGCTTGAATACAAAGACTCCCGAATCTCTCAGTCTCCAGCACAAGCTGTCAATTGTATAAATTTTTGCTTTATCAGCCCGTATAAAACGATATACAGCAGCAAATTCCTCTCTTGTAGGATATTTATCCCTTATACTGCGTCTTACTACGCCGCTTTTATAAAGGTCATAATCCTGTAGTTCCATCATTGCCTTGTCCGTATCAAAATCAGATATCCTTATATCCTTGACATTGAATGTTATACTTTCCGTTCCCTGATATACATTTAATTCCAGATTTACTGCAATATCAAGCTTGTCTCCCTCACGGTAGGGAAATTCCTCAGTCGTCATTGAAAATCTCATCAGCGAAAGCCTTGAATTATTCCTTGTTACTGACAGCTTAAGATGTTTTCCTCCTCCTAAAGCAGTAATGCGTTCAAGCCTCATTGACTTTAGTCCGAATACCGGCTTAGGATTACCGCATCCGAATGGTTCAAATTCCTCAAGCTGATGTACCATATCTATCACTATCAGCTCCGGATTCAGATTACAGTCCAGTCTTATCGAAGCTAACGGCATATACTCACACTGGCGGTTTGCATAATCATTTATCGCCCTTTTAAATGCTTCTATATTCTCCATTTTTATACTGAAACCAACTGCCATCGGATGCCCACCATATTTTTCAAGCATCCCTGAACAGGCAAATACTGCATCAACAAGTGAAAAACCTGATACACTTCTTCCCGATGCTTTACAGACTTCACCATCCTCAGATATTATTATTGACGGCTTTCCGTATTTTTCAGTTATTCTTGATGATACTATCCCTATAACTCCAGGATTCCAGCCCTTTGAGGAAAGTACCAGTATTCTGTTATAGGTCAGAGAAGGGTCTTTTTTCATCATCTCCACAATAGAATCTGTGATCTCTGATTCTATTTCCTGTCTTTCAGCGTTCATTGCATTAAGAAGATTTGATGTCCTTTGCGCTGTATTTTCATCCTCTGTCAGAAAAAGGTCAAGCGCATCATATGGAGTGCCAAGCCTGCCGGCAGCATTTATTCTTGGTGCAATACGGAATCCTATCGCTCCTGAATTCACATCATCAACTCCGGCAATATTCATCAATGCTGCAAGTCCGGCTCTTTCTGTATTCCTTATATTCTGTATTCCTGCCTTTACAATATCACGGTTTTCTCCGCATAGAGGAACTATATCGGCAACTGTGCCTATAGCTGCAAGGTCTGAATAATTCTCCATTATTGAAAAATCGTTTCCTTCAAGAGCTGTTATCAGTTTTAGCGCAAGTCCGGCACCAGAATAATCTATAAAGTCATAAACCTCATCATTACGGTGAGGATTAACAACTGCTACTGCACCCGGAAGTATATCAAGCGGTTTATGATGGTCTGTTACGACAACATCAATTCCCAATGAGTTTGCATAATTTATTTCATCAATTGCGGATATGCCGTTATCAACAGTTATTATAAGGTTTACATTTTTCTCGTGCAGCTTCTCCACTGCCTCACGGTTCATACCATACCCTTCCGTATTCCTGTCGGGAATATAATACATTACATTTGCAAAAACAGATTGCAGATATGAATACAAAATAGCTGTGGATGTTACTCCATCACAGTCATAATCTCCATATACACATATACTTTCATATTTTAGAACAGCTTTTGTGATCCTTTTGACTGCCTTATCCATATCCTTTATCATCATTGGATCGTCAAGCTCTATGTCATAAGCAAAAAATTTTTCTATATCTTCCCTTTTTGTAATATTCCTGATCGTCAGAAGCATTGCAGTAAATGTTGGCAGTCCATAATCCGCCGACAGCCTCTTTACGGTATCTTTATCCAGATCAGCCAATACCCACCTTCTCATTCTACATCACCTTCTCCATAATATATAATAATAGCATTTTTCCCCCATTTATTCAATATCCCATTCACATTTTTTATATTTTTTTACTCCGGCGCAGCCTGAGTTACTGCATATTTCGGGAAAACAAAAAAATTAAAAAGCTCCCGTGGCAAAAACCATGGGAGCTTTTATGTGTGTCGGGCATTACACTGATCTAACGGGTGAAAGTCCCGTCACGGGTAGTTACCGCCAACTGTTTGCAGAAATGGAAACAAGGGAGGAAGCGATGCAGAAAACCTTTCGAGCCTACTAACAAAAACTTGATTTAAGGCTAAATGGTGGATAAGGTTGCCATTTTTTTAATTTTGAATAATACCGAATTAACTTAAGTTTCTATGCCGTATTTTTTCGCTATCGCACGGAATCGGTCATAATAGCCTTTCTTGAAGAAGATACACATCCGCTGATCGACTGATCTGCGGAGCCTGCCACCCAGCGGAGAGCAGGTTCAACGGAAGTGATCCTGAATGAATCTACATTTAGCTCCTGCATTTTAAGCGCCGTAGCCTTCACTGTCTTCATGCTGTCCTTCCATACGCAGGTATGCACATTGATACGGAAGCCTTTTTTCTTCATCAGATGTATCTGCTCGATAGTACGCTCCTCTGAGCCTGGGACCCTTCTCAGCCATTCATGGGTTCCGACCCCGTCAAAGCTGGTGTAGATCACGGGATCATGTCCCTGTGCATGAAGAGCGTCTGAAAAATCGGGAGTCATATGATATAGATTTGTGTTAATTGTCTCCAGAATCATTCCACGATCCTTTATCTCCTGTGTGATCCGTAGAAGTCCGTTATGCAGCAGCGGCTCACCGCCGGTAATCCCAAGCTTTGCAACGCCACATTCATCCATCCTGCGGATCAGGTCGATGATTGTCTCTGTTTTCGGCGTTACGCCACGGGGACG
>CACZSM010000124.1 GCA_902783815.1 uncultured Ruminococcus sp. | reverse complement strand
TGATCTCTGCTCATTGTTTCCTTGTATGCCATTCCTTTTCTCCTCCGTTTGACTTGGTATCTCTATTATATCACTTTCTGAGAAATTCTGCGAGTTTTTGCACGGTCTCAAAGGATAATAATAAATGACCCGGAAGATAAGCTCAGATTACTACTTTCATTTACAGGGGAGCAGGATAGTATATCCGACCCGTGGTACTTTGGCAATTTTGACAGGACATATTCCGATGTAGTAAGCGGATGCAAAGCATTTCTGAAATACCTCGGATATACGATAAAGTAAAAAAAGCCCTGCATAGATCGAATTGAGATCCCGGCAGGGCATATGTTTTTCACAAGTGGATAAAGGATGAACTGATAACAGATGAAAGAATTTGGGTAATTGTTTTTAAATTACCTGAGATATTATCATTGCGAAGAAAGAATAAAAAGCTGAATATAATGTAATCAAGCCGAATATTGTTTTCAGCAGTAACTGGTAAATTATTGTTTTCGTAAATTTTACGCCTGAATAATTCCGCGATAATATCCGTTACGGATATTTCCTGTATAGCAGTGCAAAGATCTGGCATAAGCAGATTTGTTTTTGCAAATTCAAGGAAATTCTGTACGAATAAATCAGGAGACTCTAAAAAATCTCCGTAACCAGAGAAGCTGTCAGCTCTGGAACTCAGATCATCTTTCATAACTTCTGCATACAGATCATAAATATCCTTATAGTGCAGGTAGAAAGTACCCTTGTTTATTTCTGCTGTTTTAGCAATTTCTGTTACAGTAATTTTTTTGAATTCTTTTTTTGAAAGAAGCTCCGCAAATACTTCTTTTATTTTTCTTTTTGTTTTTATGATGCGGATATCAGTTTTTATTTCCATATAATACCTCTTTATAATCAACAAAATACATGAATAGTTGATTATTCGACAAAATACGACAATTGACTATTGAATTCACTCGGTCTGTTTATTATCATTATAGTGGTTTGTTATAGAATTGTCAATCGTTAAGGGTTTAACAGTAAGGAGCATTATGAAATGAATAATAATGTTGAATTGAAAATAGGAATTGATGTCGGCTCCACTACAACAAAACTGGTGCTGACTGAAAACGGGGAAATGGTCTTTCATAAGTATATACGCCATTTTGCTAAGCAGAGAGATAGTATAGTATCCTTGCTTGAAGAGATAAAGGAAAGAGTAAAGGATCAGCCATTTCGTTTCTGTATGACAGGTTCAGGATCAAGAAAGCTGGCTGAGAAACTAAATGTACCCTTTACACAGGAGGTAGTGGCGAATTCACTTGCACTGAAGAAAAGATATGATAAGATCGGAACAGCAATAGAACTTGGCGGTCAGGATGCAAAGATAATATTTTTCCGCCAGGATGAAAAGGACGAGCCGGTAGTATATGATATGAGAATGAACGGCAGCTGTGCCGGAGGTACAGGTGCGTTTATTGATGAAGTCGCAACAGTACTTGGAGTACCAGATTCAGAGATGAATTCGCTTGCTGAACAGGGAACAAGCGTATATGATATATCCGGACGCTGCGGAGTATTCGCAAAGACCGATATACAGGCACTGCTGAATCAGGGTGTCAGGAAAGCAGATATAGCACTTTCAAGCTATCATGCGATCGCAAAGCAGACTATAGGAGGACTGTCACAGGGACTTGATATAAAACCTCCGGTAGCATTTGAGGGAGGTCCTCTTACATTCCACCCAAGACTCGGCAAAGTATTTGCAGAAAGACTCGGACTGAAAAATGAGGATATATTAGTACCTGAATATCCGGAGATAATGGTAGCTCTGGGCGCGGCGCTTAGTATTGATGAGATACATGGTAATTCAGATAAATTCCTGATTGAAGATCTTATAAGCCGTATGAAGGCAATATCAGATGAGGATCAGGAGGAGAACGGCTGTGGTCAGCTGTACTTTGAAACTGAAAAGGAATATGAGGAGTTCAAAAAGAATAACCCACATAATGAAGCACCAGATTATAAGCCTTCAAAGGGTGAGACTGTAAATGCCTATCTTGGCATAGATGCCGGCAGCACTACTACAAAACTTGTGCTTATGAATGAAAATGAGGAAATAATAGATTCCTTTTATTCATCAAATGAGGGTAATCCTCTTAATGTCGCACAGAAGGCATTGCTTGCAATGTATGATAAATATACAAAAGCCGGAGCAAAGCTGAATATAATAGCAGCGGCATCTACAGGATATGGTGAGTTTCTTTTCTCAAAAGCTTTCCGTACAGAGACACATATTGTAGAAACAGTTGCTCATAGTATGGCAGCGGAAAAGTATGTTGATTCTCCTACATTCATACTTGATATAGGCGGTCAGGATATGAAGGCTATATGGCTTGAAAATGGTATTATCACAAATATAGTTGTAAATGAGGCTTGTTCGTCCGGCTGCGGATCGTTCCTTGAAAACTTCGCAAAGACGCTGAATATCGAAACAAAGGATATAGCAGAAAGAGCCTTTGCATCTGTACAGCCTGCAAAGCTCGGCAGCCGCTGCACTGTATTTATGAACAGCAGTATCATTACTGAGCAAAGAAATGGTAAACAGCCTGATGATATTATTGCAGGACTGTGCCGCTCTATAATAGAAAATGTATTTACAAAGGTGATCCGTGTACCGAATATAGATTCACTTGGAAACAAGATAGTTGTACAGGGCGGAACATTCCGGAATGATGCAGTTCTTCGTGCAATGCAGCAGTATGTCGGAAAAGAGGTAATACGAGCACCGTATCCGGGTCTTATGGGAGCTATTGGATCTGCGCTAACTGCAAAGGAAACTGCACAGAAAAAAGATTTCAGAAGGACATTTATATCCTATGAGCAGCTCCGTGATTTCAGCTATGTGCAGAATGCAAATTCTCCATGTCCGTACTGTGCAAATCACTGTAACAGAACTATACTGACATTTTCAACAGGTGAAAGCTGGGTAACAAATAACCGTTGTGAACGCGGAGAAGTCACAGGTGATCCTAAGGACAGCGCAACAAAGGATCGTATAAAAGCAATTACAGATAAATCAAACAAGCCGGCTAATCTGTTTGAATACAGGAAGAAGCTGATGTTCAAGGATTATCCGTATGATGTACTTCTTGAAAAGCAAAATATTACCATAGGACTTCCGAGAGTTCTGTATTTCTGGGAGGGTATGCCTTTCTGGAGTACATTCTGGAGATCGCTTGGATTTGATATAAAGATATCGCCGGTAAGTACCCGTAAGATATACGAAAACGGAATACACGCAGTACCGTCTGATACGGAGTGTTTCCCGGCAAAGCTGACTCACGGACATATCCGGGAGCTTGTAAAAATGGGTGTAGATAGGATATTTATGCCTATAATAGTTGTTATGCCGTCTGAGAATACAGAAGAAACGAGTTTTTCAAGATGTGCGCTTGTAAAGGGATATCCGATCGTAATAAAGAATTCAGATAATCCATATGATGCGTTCAATGTAAAATTTGATTCACCTTATTTCTACTGGTATGCAGACGAGGACAGGGAAAGACAGATCTGCGAGTATATGCAGAAGGAATATGGCATTGATCCGGAGATATGCAGAAAAGCCGTAGGCTTTGCAAGTGCTGCTCAGAAGCAGTATGACAGGGAGCTTAAAGCGAAGGGTCAGGAGGTCATAGACCAGGTAACAAGGGAGAATAAATACGCAGTCGTAATGGCAGGCAGACCTTACCACAATGATCCCCTTGTCAACCATGAGCTTCCCGAAATGCTTGTAAATATGGGTGTTCCTGTTCTTACAGCAGACAGCCTTCCTGAAATAAATAAAGTAGAGCTTGCAAAATCAAGAGTAGATATTGTCAATAACTTCCATGCAAGAGTTCTCAGCAGCAGTATTCTTGCTGCAAATAACAGGAATCTTGAGTTTATACAGATAGTCAGCTTTGGCTGCGGACATGATGCTGTACTTTCTGATGAAGTCGTAAGACTGATGAAAGAGATCAGCAACAAAGCGCCGCTTATACTTAAAGTAGATGAAAGTGATGCTCAGGGACCTCTGAGAATAAGAGTACGATCGTTTATTGAAACTATCGAAAGAAAGAGAAGGATGAACATAGCATCCGAGATCAAGCCTTTGCCTGATCCGTATCCGGTAAAATATACAAAGCAGGCAAAGAAAGAAAAAATAGTGCTTATACCGAATAGTTCCCATGCCTTTTGTCAGATAATGACGGCTGCCTTCCGCACACAGAAGGTAAGAGCTGTTCCACTGGATATAGGAAGGGAAGAGGCAATAAGGCTCGGCAAGAAATATACGCATAATGATATTTGCTTCCCGGCTCAGATAGTAATTGGTGAGATACTTGCAGCCCTTGAAAGCGGTAAGTATGATACAAACAATGTTGCAGTCGGAATGGCAAAATACCTTGGCTGCTGCCGTCTGCCGCATTATGCTACGATACTGAGAAAGGCTCTTGATGATGCCGGATATGCAAATGTTTCAATAATGACAAATGATGATGTTGACTATCATCAGCTTCATCCGGGCTACAAGATAAATATGGGTACGCTGCTCAATGTTTCTCTTGCGCTGCCCATGATAGATGTTCTTGAAGAGATACTAAGGAAAAAGCGTCCGTATGAAAAGGAAAAGGGAAGTGCTGAGGCTGCGTTCAATAAGGGAATGGAGCTTTTATCTGATGGGATAACGAGATTCGGAGCATTTGGCGCAGTGAGAGGATTTAAAAAAGCGCTCAAGCTGCTGTCAGAGGTCGAGTATGACGACAGCACAAAGAAACCGACGGTACTTATTGTTGGTGAATATCTGCTGAATTTCCATCCAGGCGCTAACGGTGATATCGAACAGTATCTTGAAAACAATGGTTTTGAGATCATAGAGGCAAAGATGACGGATGTTATACAGAAGTCGTATTTCTGCCAGGGAAAGCAGATCAAGGAGTTCAAGGTAAAGCGTGACAAGAATACAATATTCTGGTCAAAGGTTGCCAATGTATTCTTTAACTGGACTCATAAATATATAGATTTCCTTGCAAGAAAGGAAAAGCTGCATGAGAAGTCCGAACTGCTTGACGATCTTTCAGTTGAGAGCGATCCGGTAATACATCATACATTTGATACAGGCGAGGGCATACTTATACCTGCTGAGATAATACATCACGCAAGACACGGCTGCAAGAATTTTGTAATACTCCAGCCATTCGGATGTCTGCCTAATCATGTTATCGGCAGAGGCGTAAGCAAAAGGCTGAAAGAGATGTTCCCGGATATAGAGTTGCTGCCTCTGGATTATGATCCGGATGTTAGCTTTGCAAATATTGAGAACCGACTGCAGATGCTTGTAATGAATCAGCATGTATGACATGAAATAATGTTACTGCTGCACAGAACGATCGGCTGTCATTCAGTGCAGCAGTTTTTCAGCTGTTTTCAGTTATATATTTTCTTATCAGATTAGAGTAATATAAGTATTTTGCATCTGCATAATTGCGTGCATCAGTTTCGCATTTTTGGTAATAATACTCTTTGAAGTCCGAATTGCCATTTTTATATGAGTTGAATTCATTTGCGTAGATTGATGCATCCCTGAACAAAGCAAGTTTCTTATCAGATTCAGGAAGTTTGTTGTAGATATCGGCAGTTTTCTGCTGATATGCGTGGAAACACTCATGAAGCAGTGTTGGCATCAGCTCTGCAATATTGTCAAGAATGTTGACATTAAGATAAATATTGTGTTCCTTATTGGAATACGATCCAAGCTGTTCCGGTGTATTGGCATCAAGCCTTACATTCAGTTCATGCGGAAGTCCGAATGTATGAGCTTCGATATTTGCAATGAATTGAAGAGTTTTTAATTTTTCGCTGACGGAAAGAGTTTTCCAATTATCTCTTTGTATATTCATTATAATATCCATATGCTTTTCCGGGGAGAGATCATCGCTTTTTTCGTCCTGTCCTGATACAGCGACAGTATCAAATGATTTGAAGCTGTTGCCAAGCGTAAATTCATATATTACAGTCATAGTGACAATGGAATACAGAATTGTTCCAACAGCAAAGAAAACCCTCAGACTTGCCGTAAGTCTCCTGCTGATTACAAAGAGCAGATTTTTATTTTTTACCTTTCTCATAAAGGCATAGGCAGCATAGCTCAATGATAGTAAAATCACAACTATGTTTACTATTATTATCATTACTTTCAGGTAATCATAGTATGTAATACAGGTATATACTCCAACCGGAAATAGTGTTGATATTGCGGCGCTCATTCTGTTGCGTTGTCTTTTAGAGCAAATTATCATACCAAGTGTCAGAAAAATAAATGTAAAGAAAAGATAGAAGAGCTTAGAAGTATAATAATTTTGTCCAGGCAGGCTGCGGAAGGATATTCTGTAATACATTATAATGGTTATCCAATAATAAATCAGGGTTTTCAGGATATACTCCCCGAATGAGTATTTGTTATTTTTAGGCATTTTGATCCTCCGTTCAAAAAATAGTATGCTGCTGATGCTTCACGGCATTAATTTGGAGAGTGGAATTGTCGCATATTAAAAAAGCTGAATGCTCAATTTATCCTAAGAAAATAGAATCGATTAAAGCTGAGCGCAAAAAATTATATAGAAGTCCAGACAGAGAGTTACCGCAGTGCGGTAACACACAAATATTATTTTAAATTATTTTTATCAGAAATACAAGTAGTAATGGAGGTTGTTTTTTATGTATGTTCCAATGCCAATAGATACAAGTGATGTAGTGCTTGATGAAGGGCTTATAGAATTGAGAGAAAAAATCGCTGAAAATATACATGAGGTCTGGTCGAAAGGCAGGATGGACGAGGGCTGGACATATGGTGAGGTCAAGGATCAGGAAAAGAAAACCACACCATTGCTTGTACCATATAGTGAGCTTTCTGAAAGCGAAAAGGACTATGACAGAAACACTGCGTTTGAAACTCTCAAAACAGTAATAAAGTTAGGCTATAAAATTGAAAAGGTTTGATAAATAAAGGAACTGCGGTCAAAAGAGAGAGCGCAGTTCCTTTTTAAAATACTATTTATTTTGTCAGAAGTTTGATAAAACCGCTGAATTTTAATCCTGTTACTATATTCTTCATTTCCTGGCATCTCGGACATTTTCCCGGATACATAGACTTATATTCACAGTCAGAATGAAGAAGATGTACATTATAAAAGTCGTTTAAACATCTACGGCAGACATATCCGCCGAATTGTTTTAAAATTGTTTTGTTTGTTACCATATTGATTTCTCCTCTTTTTTTATAGCTATATAGTGAATTTGTTATTTTAGCTTGTAAACACGGAAGCCGCTGTCATTTATGTCCAAGAGCTTTCCGGTACGCCGTATTCTTTCCTTTCCTATATCGCAGATGGTACGGTAGCCATCATTGATAGCTTTATTATCTGTATCAAGCGGTTCAGGAAGCTGTACCATTATAAATTTTCTTTTACCGCTGTCAAGAGAATTCAGGCGCATAACAGCTTGTGCAGTAGTTGCGCTTCCCGAAAAAAAGTCAAGTACAAAACATTCATTATCCTTGACAAGCGAAATCAGATATTCGATAAGACTGACAGGCTTCGGATAGCTGAAGCCGCAAAGTCCAAGTTTTTCAAGGTCTGAGGATCCGGTTTCACTTGTTCCTACCTTGACTCCAAAGCAATTTCTGCTTGAAAAAGGGTTGTTAGGATTTGTTGAGATAAGCTGTTTTGGACTTTCATTAAATTTTTTTCCCTCATGGTAAACAGTCCTTATTGAGAACCTTTTGCTTTTAACGAGAAATGTAGTTCCCTTCCCATATTCATCCATTACTTTTTCTGCTGACCATCTTGACCTGAATTTTAATCTGAAATCATTTACATTCCTGCCATTTTTTACTTTTACTTTATCAAGGAGCTGGAATTTATCGTCAGTGGAATGACTATATAAACCGTCAGATATTCTGAACTCCGTACTTCCTGCCGGGAATGTAATAGTATTCAGAGTATTTGAAGCATTATAAAGTGGAGCGTCGAGGAAATCCTTTTTGACATATTCTACAAGAAGCTCTTTGATACCGTTTTCGTTATACAATTTTTTTGCATAGCAAAGTATGTATTCACAGTTGGAGTAGTAATTAACCTTTTGTCTGCCGAAGTGCTGAGTTTTCTCCCATATAAAACAGGTAATGAACTGTTCACTGCCAAAGACCTCATCACATATCTTACGCAGGTTTGTAACTTCATTATCATCAATTGAAATAAATATCACTCCATCGTCATTCAGCAGATCTCTTGCAATAAGAAGCCTTGAAAACATCATGCTGCACCATTCGGAATGATATCTTCCGTCATCGGAGATTTTTTGATCTTTAACATTTGTTTTTTCCCTGTATTCTGATTTGTTCATTACAAATGAATCCGGATAAACAAAATCATGTCCGGTATTATAGGGAGGATCAATATATATGATCTTTATTTTTTTGGAATAGTTGTTTCTGAGCAGCCGCAGAGCATCAATATTGTCGCCTTCTATATACAGATTTTCGGTGTGTTCCCAGTCGATGCTTTCATCCGGACAGGGTACCATTTTTTTATCTGTCATTTCAGCAGCCTTTGCAGCCGAAGCCCTTTTTCCGACCCATGAAAATTCATAGGATTCCATATCTCCGGTAAGCATACTGCGAAGCATCTCAAAATCAACTCTGTTTTGAATAACTCCATTTTCGTCAGTATATTCTGTTATACATTCAGGAAAGACAGAAGCTAATTTTTGAATACTGCTTTCAGCCGGAAAATCACTGCCGGATCCATTTTTAACCATCTTATACCTCCACCATATTTCTACACAATAATTATATAACATCCCAGCATCAGTTTCAAGAGAAAGCACCAATTTAGTATGTATAAAATGTAAGAAAAATATTTGTAAACCCCCTTTACAATCGGTGATTTATATGTTATAATCAACAATGTTGAGCCAATTCTTAGTCAGAGGGTCAAGCCCGGTATGGGATGTCCACAGCCTTTGACCAGGATGAGCAGATTTGTCTGCTCCGGCTGTTCAAAAATTTATAGTAAAGGTGGAAACAAAATGCTTAAGGAAGAAAAAGATGCTATAATCAAGGAGTATGCTATCCATGAGGGCGATACAGGATCTCCTGAGGTTCAGATCGCTATCCTTACAAAGAGGATCGCAGACCTTACAGAGCATCTCAAGACCCACAAAAAGGATCACCACTCAAGAAGAGGACTTTTTAAGATGATCGGTCAGAGAAGAAGCCTTCTCAGCTATCTCATTAAAGTTGACATTGAGCGTTATCGTTCAATCATTTCAAGACTCGGTATCCGTAAATAATCGTTTCGGGCAGTCTGTTTTTTGCAGACTGCCTTGTTTCGGTTGTATGAAAAACTGAAGAAGGGTATAGTCGGATCTTAGCAGTGAAACGAGAAAACAAATAATCATGTTTTCTGGTTTAATTGCTAAACCGATGGTGCCTTTCAGAATTTAATTGGAGGTAAAAAAATGTTTGAAAATTTCAGAACCTTTGAGACTGAATTTGCAGGCAGACCGCTTGTTGTTGAAACAGGAAAGACAACTCAGCTTGCGAATGGTGCTTGTATTGTACGCTATGGCGAGACAGTAGTCCATGTTGCAGTAACTGCGTCTGCAAAACCAAGAGAGGGCGTGGATTTGTTCCCGCTTTCCGTTGATTATGAGGAAAAACAGTATGCATTCGGAAAAATACCGGGCGCTTACGGCAAAAGAGAGGGCAGACCTTCTGAAAAGGCAATACTTGTATCCCGTGTAATTGACAGACCGGTTCGTCCGCTGTTCCCGAAGGATATGAGAAATGATGTTTCTATAGTTTGTACAGTAATGGCTTATGATCCTGACTGCCTGCCGGAGATCGCTGCAATGGTCGGTACTTCAATAGCACTGAGCATTTCAGATGTTCCGTGGAATGGTCCTATTTCTGCTGTATCTGTCGGACTTGTTGATGATGAGTTTGTAATAAACCCGACAAAAGAGCAGAGAGAAAAGTCAAGAATGGCAGTAACAGTTGCTTCAACTGACAGCCGTATTGCTATGATCGAAGCCGGCGCAGATATCATACCTGATGATGTTATGTTCAATGGAATAATGGCAGGACATGAGGCTAACCAGCCGATCATTGAATTCATAAAGGGAATACAGGCTGAGATAGGCAGAGAAAAGTTTGAATATCCGAGCAATGAGCCGGAGCCTGAGATGCTGGAGGCTATCAAGGCTTTTGCAATAGATGATATCCGTGTAGCTCTTGATACGGATGACAAGAAGATCCGTGATGAGAGACTTAAGCCTATCTATGACAGAGTACATAAGAAATTTGATGAGATATATCCGGATCAGGCTGAAAAGATAGATGACTGTCTCTATAAGACACAGAAGTATATAGTCCGCCGCTGGCTGCTTGATGAGCAGAAAAGAGTTGACGGCAGAAAGATGGATCAGATGCGTCCTCTTGCATCTGAGGTCGGAATTCTTCCGAGAGTGCATGGTTCTGGTCTTTTCACAAGAGGTCAGACTCAGGTGCTTACAATCACTACCCTTGGTTCAATAAGTGATCAGCAGACTATGGATGGTATTGACGACCAGACAACAAAGAGATATATCCATCACTATAATTTCCCTTCCTATTCAGTCGGAGAAACAAAGCCGTCAAGAGGTCCGGGCAGAAGAGAAATAGGTCACGGAGCACTTGCTGAAAGAGCACTTGTTCCGGTAATTCCGTCTGCTGAGGAGTTCCCTTATACAATAAGACTTGTATCTGAGATCCTTTCATCAAACGGTTCAACTTCACAGGGATCTATCTGCGGAAGCACTCTTTCACTCATGGATGCTGGTGTTCCGATAAAGGCTCCGGTTGCTGGTATTTCATGCGGTCTTATAACCGAGGGTGACCGTTGGATGACAATGGTTGATATCCAGGGTCTTGAGGACTTCTTCGGAGATATGGACTTCAAGGTTGCAGGTACTCATGAGGGTATCACAGCAATTCAGATGGATCTTAAGATCAGTGGTCTTACACCCGATATGGTAAAGGAAGCTCTTTATAAGACTCATAAGGCAAGAGATTATATTCTTGATGAGGTCATGCTGAAGGCTATTCCTGAGCCCAGAAAAGAGCTTTCAAAGTATGCTCCGAAGATGCTGTCAACTATTATACCGATAGATAAGATAAGAGAAGTCATCGGATCCGGCGGAAAAGTTATACAGAAGATTTGCGCTGAATGTGATGTCAAAATAGATATCGAAGAAGACGGTCATGTATATGTCAGCGGTATAGATATAGAGAACTGTAAGAGAGCTATGACAATAGTTGATACTATTGTAAGTGACCCTGAGCCGGGTGCTATTTATAAGGGCAGAGTTACAAGACTTA
This sequence comes from uncultured Ruminococcus sp., assembly GCA_902783815.1. GTDB lineage: Bacteria > Bacillota > Clostridia > Oscillospirales > Acutalibacteraceae > UBA1213. Next base: position 545 of record CACZSM010000124.1, on the reverse strand, counting down.
TGGATTTCGGCGCATTTGTTGAGATCGCACCAGGCAAGGAAGGATTGTGTCATATCTCGCAGCTTGATGTAAAGCGTACAGAAAAGGTAACTGATGTAGTAAATGTTGATGATATCATCATTGTAAAGGTGCTTGATATAGACGATAAGGGCAGACTTAACCTTTCACGCCGTGAGGCTCTTATTGAGGTGGAGGGTCTTACTCCTGAAAATGATCTTCCTCCGAGACGCTCATCATCTCCAAGAGGAAATGGATATAAAGGCGGCAGAAGAAATAATAATAATGATTGATACAGCTTAAGTTTAGCTGTGATACAATGAACAGGAATCCCTGTATTTTCCGAAAGAGCGTTATAAGCAATTCGGGAGATACAGGGATTTGTAAACTAATCCGGCGCAGCAACCCCCACCGCCGGTGTGGAGGTGGGGGTATCTTAGTTTTCACGGTGTCCATATTACCTCTCTGATGCTCAATTCAGGATCATTCTCATCAAACCTGACATAAGCAATCTCGTTCTTTTCGCTCTTATTGATACATATAGATTC
>CACZSM010000123.1 GCA_902783815.1 uncultured Ruminococcus sp. | reverse complement strand
ATATAAGGATATAGCCTTCGGGCCAAAGAATATGGGACTTGACGAGGAAGAAATTGATAAGCGTGTCCGTGATGCAGCGAAGTTTACCGGACTTCGTGAGGATCAGCTTGAATGTTCACCATTCGGACTTTCCGGAGGAGAAAAAAGACGGGCAGCAATAGCAGGTGTAATTGCGATGGATCCGGATGTGCTTATCCTTGATGAGCCTACAGCAGGTCTTGATCCGCTTGGAAGGGATGCTCTGCTTTCACAGATCGTTGATTACCATAAGGTCAGAAATAATACTGTACTGCTTGTATCGCACAGTATGGAGGATATTGCAAGGATAGCCGACAGGATACTTGTGATGTCAAAGGGCAAAAAATTCATGTTTGATTCCACAAGGGAAGTTTTTTCAAAGGGAGAGGAGCTTGAATCGATCGGACTGCGGGTTCCTCAGATAACAAAGATAATGATGATGCTTTGTAAAAAAGGCATATATGTTGACCCGACAGCTCTTACTCTGGAGCAGGGCTTTAATGAGATAGTAAACTATTTGTCATGATAGTCGGTATCGGCTCATGAAGGAGGAATAAGCCTTTGGTAAAGGATATAACACTTGGTCAGTTCATGCCGGGAGATTCGTTTATACATAAGATGGATGCAAGGGCTAAAATTTTGCTTCTGATATCCTATATAGTTTTTATTTTTCTGTGTTTCAATTTTGTTTCGCTTGGCGTAATGGCAATTTTTACTGTGCTGGTAATTCTTCTTACAAAGATCAGCTTTATAAAATATATAAAAAGCCTTCGCGTGATATTATTTGTCATTATCCTGACGGGAATACTGAATCTGTTTTATGGTACAGGAGAGGTACTCTGGGAATGGTGGAAAATAAAGATAACAACAGGAGGTCTGAGTAATTACATTTTTGTTGTTGTACGAATTTCCATGCTTATGATGATAAGCTCTGCACTGACATATACAACATCGCCTACAGATCTTACGGACGCAATAGAAAAACTGCTGAAGCCTCTTACAATTTTTCATATACAGGTACATGAGATAGCAATGATGATGACGATCGCGCTTCGCTTTATACCGGTTCTTCTTGAAGAAACTGATAAGATAATGAATGCCCAGAAAGCAAGAGGGGCGGATATGGAAAGCGGAAGTATTCTGCATCGTGTAAAAGCGCTGATACCTGTATTGATACCATTGTTTGTTTCATCGTTCCGCAGGGCAAATGATCTTGCGATGGCTATGGAATGCAGGTGTTATAACGGGGGAAATAACAGGACCCGTATGAAGGTGCTGCATTACACTGTACTGGATCTTATTGCTTTAGTGTTTTCGCTTGTAATGTTTACCGGAGTAATATTGTGCAACAATTTTTTTGCAGCGCTGATCTGAGGTTTTTATGAGAAATATTTTGCTTACAATGACATATGACGGCAGTAAATTCCACGGCTGGCAGATACAGAATAATGCAGTCAGCGTTCAGGAGGTATTCCAGAAGGCTCTGTTTCAGGTACTTGGGAAGCCGGCTGACATAAAAGGATGCAGCCGTACTGATTCCGGAGTTCATGCCAATATGTACTGTGTCAGCTTTCACACGGATCACAGGATACCTGTTGAAAGGATAGCGCCGGCGGTAAATAATTATCTGCCGCCGAGTATTGCGGTGCTCAGCGCAAAGGAAGTGCCGATGGATTTTCATGCAAGGTATTCCTGCAAGGGCAAGGAGTATATATACAAGATATGGAATTCAGAGATAAGGAATCCTTTTTTACATGGATATGCTCTGCATTACTGGTATCAGCTTGACCTTGATGCGATGAATGAAGCCGGAAGTCATCTTATCGGCTGTCATGACTTTACATCCTTTTGTACATTGGATAATCGTGAAAAGGGTGATTTTCATAGAACGATCAAGGAGTTTAATATATGCCGTAAGGATGAAATGGTAGTGCTTACTGTTGAGGCTGATGGGTTCCTGTATAATATGGTAAGGATAATTGTCGGGACGATGCTTTATGTTTCTAAGGGGAAGATAGCGCCGGGAGATATACCCGAAATAATAAAGGCAGAAAACAGAAAAAAGGCAGGGCCTACAGCTCCGCCGGAGGGATTATATCTTAACAGGGTATTTTATTGAGAAAAGATACCGGAAAGGAGTATATATGAAAAGAAGAATAAAGGGTAAATTTCAGTTCAGAAAGCCTAATTCTGCAAAGGACAGAAAATATATAAGCTACGAAGATGCGCCCCTGCGTGAAGTTGAGCAGCTTGATCCTACGCCTGATAATCTTACGAAAAAGTTTCTGAAAGTATTTCTGATACTTTTTATAGCAGTAGTTGCAGTTCTTGCAATAGTAAATATAGATTATCTGACGCCGGAGAATATTTCACACTGGTTCCAGTATGATCTGTTGGGAAAGACAGAAGGAAATGGATATCCTGTCCGTATTGTAGGAACGAGCATAAACAAGGAAAATATTGCTCTTATGGACAATAATCTTCTTTATTGCAGTGATACTTCAGTTGTTGTACTGAATTCCAATGCCGGAGAGATACAGAACAATCAACATTCAATGGCAAATCCGGTACTCAGGAGCAGTTCCGGCTATTCTGTAATATATAACTCCGAAGCGCCGGGCTTCAAGATAATATCACCTGACAGCATAGTATATTCAGGAAATATGAAAAACAAGATATTCTCCGCTGATATCGTACAGAACGGCACATATGCTATTCTTACATACGGCGAGGATTACCTTTCTGTTCTTGATGTTTTCAAATATGACAATTCAAAAAAATACACATATTCATTTGCGGATTATTATGTAAATAATGTTTCACTGAACAAGGATGGAACAGGCGCGGTATTATCCGGTGTATCTGCCAAAAACGGAGGTATGATCTCAGTAATTTACATACTTGATTTCAGGCAGGAAAACTATCTGCAAAAATACGAGGTCGAGGATTCGTATATTTATGACATAAAATATATGAATAATGGAAATGTACTTGCCGTAGGAAGCAGATCAGCGTATTTCATAAATGTAGAGGAAGGGTCAAAGAAGAATATTACATATGACTCACGGACTCTTACAACATATACATTTAAGCGTGATTATGGTCTTATACTTTCATTGTCGAAGAATCCGGATGGAAGGGACTGTGATATTGTATCAGTTACCGCTGACGGAAAAGATGGTCTTAATATAGTAACAGCCAATAAGGTTCTTTCGATGGATTACAAAGGAGACAGCCTTGCAGTTCTTTTCCCGGGAGAAATAGTTATTTATGATCGGGATCAGAACAGGAAATCGTCTGTAACTGTGGCATCTGATTCAAGAAAGATCTGTATGCAGAGCGAGAATGACATTTATGCTCTTGGAAAGAGTGAGCTTGCAAAACTTCATCCGGTACGGGAGAAGCAAAATTAGTAAAAAAATAAAGTGCCGGCAGGTTATATCGACCAGCCGGCAGATTTTTTTACTCTGTATCGTAAGCGTAAAATATAGAGCGTATAGAACAACAAAAAAGTAATATTTATACCCGATTTATTCATAAAAATTTTGGTTATCAGTTGATACTATAACTTTTAAGTAAAACCTGAATCCGTGATATTCAAATTGCATAATAACGCTATAAAGCTGATAAACGCAGTATTTTAATCAATAATTCAAGTGCTTGGATT
>CACZSM010000122.1 GCA_902783815.1 uncultured Ruminococcus sp. | reverse complement strand
GAGAGGATGGGATTCGAACCCATGTGTCCTTTCGGACAAACGGTTTTCAAGACCGCCTCGTTATGACCGCTTCGATACCTCTCCAGATGTTCGGTAATCAACCGACTTGTATATGATATCATAATTATTAAGTTATGTCAAGAGTTTTTTAAAAGTTTTTTTGTCAAGTTTGTCTTATTTATTGATCTTTAAAAGTATTGCAAATCAAATTTTAATGTTGTAAAATGTAACTGTGTGATTTAATATTTTACTTTGGAGGTATGAAGATGTCATCAGATATAAATAAGCATATAACTATGAATTCTTCAGGGTTTGTAGTACTTGCAGATTTTGTACCATCAATAATTCAGGAGATAAGGTATCATTCTACATATAATTTTATTGGTGACAGAATAGACGGTTATGAGGAGCCATGTGCAATAATTACAAAGGAAGCCGCAAGAGCGCTTAAATCTGTCAGTAATGAAGTGATGGTTCAGGGATATAGGCTTAAAGTATTTGATGCGTATAGACCAGTTTGTGCAGTTAAGCATTTCGTATTGTGGGGAATAGAGGATGAAGATATCAGGATGAAGCACTATTTTTACCCTGATCTGGAAAAACAGGAACTATTTTCAAAGGGTTATATTGCAAAGCAGTCAAGTCATAGCCGCGGCAGTACGGTTGATCTTACTTTGTTTGATATGAAAACCGGAAAAGAGATAGATATGGGTGGACCATTTGATTATTTCAGTGAATTATCTCATCCTGATTTTAAAGGTATTACCGAGGAGCAGTATAATAACAGGATGATACTGAGGAATGTTATGTTAAGGAATGGGTTTGATCCGATCGACTGTGAATGGTGGCATTTTACATTGAGAGATGAGCCTTACCCGGATGTGTATTTTGAATTTCCTGTATCATCCTCCTATCTTTATAGATGAGATGTATTTGTTGAAGTATTCATTATAAAAATTAGTCGCTTGCTAATAAAATTATTTTTGTTAGGTTTCCAGAAATATCTATGCTAAAAAAACGGAGGTCAAGAATATGGAATTGATACATTTTGCAGCGCCCTGCTTATTTGGAATAGAGGGTATATGTGCTGATGAACTTAAAAGAATGGGAATAGAAAATGTGCGGGCAGAAAACGGCAGAGTTCTTTTTGATGGTGATTTTAATACTCTGGCAAGGGTAAATATCTGCTCAAGATATGCTGAAAGAGTACAAATTCTTCTTGATGAGTTCAATGCTTATAGCTTTGAGGAGCTTTTTCAGGGAGTTAAAAAAATAGAGTGGGAAAACTGGCTTAAAATAGATGAGTCATTTCCGGTAAAGGGTCATAGTGTAAGCTCAAAGCTGAGCAGTGTGCCGGATTGTCAGAAAATAATAAAAAAGGCTGTTGTCAGCAGATTAAGCTCGAAATATCGGTCTGACTGGTTTGATGAGTCAGGAAGCAAGCATCAGATACAGTTTCTTATAATGAAGGATAAGGTAAGTATATTGCTTGATACATCCGGTGAGGGTCTGCATAAAAGAGGCTATCGGCAGAATTCTGCAGTAGCTCCGATAAAGGAGACTCTTGCAGCTGCAATGGCTGATCTTTCTCATGTACGCCCGTTCAGCAGAGTTATCGATCCATTCTGCGGTTCTGGAACAATACTTATAGAATCAGCTATGAAGGCTCTGAATATCGCACCTGGACTGCGAAGGAGATTTTCTGCTGAATTATGGAAATCTGTGCCGATAGAGGTCTGGTCGCAGGAGAGGGAAAGAGCTTTTGATCTTATTGATAAAAGCGCAGAATTTGAAGCCTTCGGATATGATATAGACGAGTCCGCTTTGGAGCTTACAAAAGCAAATGCTCATAAGGCTGGAGTTGAAAAACGAAAAATAAAAAAAAAAAGAAATATCAGTGATTTTGTGGAAACGGCAGAAAAAGCAGCAGTTATAACTAATCCTCCGTATGGCGAGAGATTACTTGATGCTGAGCAGGCAAGGGTTTTGTATAGTAAAATGGGAGAAAAGTTTGAAAAGAAGCCGGGTTGGAGCTATACGATAATCAGTCCGGATGACCAGTTTGAGCAGTGCTTTGGCAGACCTGCTGATAAGCGCAGAAAACTGTATAATGGTATGATAAAATGTCAGGTATATATGTATTTCAAAAAATAACGGAGAAAAAATGATTCTGAAAACTAAAAGACTGATGCTTGAACCCTTGGGGACAAAGCATTATGAAAGTACTTTGAAATATTCCACGGATCCGGAAAATACAAGGATGATGTGTTTTTTGCCATGTGATGACGGCAAAGAAGTAATGTCGTATCTTGAAAAGTGTGAACGGCAGTGGGAGATGGAAAGTCCGGAATATCTTGATGCAGCGCTGATATGCGATGGAGTGCATATTGGCGCTGTAAGCATAGAGTTTCTTGAAAACGGTACAGTCGGAGAGTTCGGCTGGATAATAGACAAAAGATACTGGGGCAGAGGCTATGCCGCAGAGGGTATCTGTGCCTTTATGAAGTATGTTTACGGAACATATGGTATAGATCATTATATAGCCCATTGCGACAGTGAAAATCATGCTTCAGTAAGAGTGATGGAAAAGATTGGTATGATAATGAAGAAAAGGTACAGAGGAAGAAAAAATCGCGGCAGCGAGGAAATACGGGATGAAATGCTTTTTGAACTGTATCTTTGACGGGAGTGATAAAGGTGTCATTTGTGCATTTACATACGCATACAGTTTATAGCCTTCTTGATGGGGACTGTAAGATAAAAGAGCTTATTGCTGCTGTAAAAGAAATGGGGCAGACAGCAATTGCAATAACGGATCATGGTGTGATGTATGGAGTAATAGAATTTTACAAGGCGGCAAAGGATGCAGGCATAAAGCCTGTCATTGGCTGTGAGGTATATGTAGCGCCAAGAAAAATGACCGATAAGGTTGCAGGTATAGACAGGGATAATCGTCATCTTGTGCTGCTTTGTGAAAATATGACAGGTTACTGTAACCTGATAAAACTGGTTTCACTTGCGTGGACAGATGGTTTCTATGGTAAGCCGAGAGTCGATATGGATCTGCTTGAAAAGTACCATGATGGACTGATCGCTCTTTCAGCGTGTCTTGCAGGAGATGTTCCCAGAGCGCTGCTCAGTAACGACTACCAGAGAGCAAAGGAAATTGCGATAGAATACAGACGCATTTTCGGAGAAAAAAATTATTATCTTGAATTGCAGGATCACGGCATACCGGAGCAGAAAAGGATAAATCCGCAGATAATCAGACTTTCAAAGGAACTTGATATTCCGCTTGCTGCCACAAATGACTGTCACTACATACATAGAGAGGACAGTAATATTCAAAGTATTCTGCTTTGTGTACAGACCGGTCATAAGCTTGATGATCCGGATGCAATGAAATTTCCATCTGATGAATTTTATGTCAAAAGTGAAGAGGAGATGCTGAGTCTTTTCGGGAATGTTCCGGAGGCTGTATCAAATACACAGCTTATTGCTGACAGATGCAATATTGAATTTGAATTCGGAAAAATAAAGCTGCCTCATTTTGATGTTCCTGAGAGTCGGGAACATTATGATTATTTCCGAGAGCTTTGTTATAAGGGGCTGAAGAAGAGGTATGGAGATGATCCTGATAAAAAATATACGGACAGGCTTGAATATGAACTGTCTGTTATAAACAGGATGGGTTATGTCGATTATTTTCTTATAGTAGCTGATTATGTCAATTATGCAAAGCAGCATGATATTCCTGTGGGAGCCGGCAGAGGATCCGGAGCCGGAAGTATTGCCGCTTACTGTATGGGTATAACGGAGCTTGACCCGATAAAGTATGACCTTCTTTTTGAAAGATTTTTAAATCCGGAAAGAGTAAGTATGCCGGATTTTGATATAGACTTCTGCACAGAGCGCAGACAGGAAGTAATAGATTATGTAATAAGAAAATACGGTGCGGATCATGTTGCGCAGATAGTTGCATTTGGTACAATGGCTGCGAGAGGAGCAATAAGAGATGTAGGCAGAGTGCTTTCTGTTCCTTATGCGGTTTGTGACAGTGTGGCAAAGCTGATACCGAGGGAACTTGATATAACGATAAAGAAGGCTCTTGAACAGTCAAAGGAGCTGAAAGACCTTTATAACAGCGACCATACAATACACCGTTTGCTTGATACAGCAATGCAGCTGGAGGGAACTCCGAAAAATACGACTACTCATGCAGCAGGAGTAGTCATTACAGACAGACCTGTAGCAGACTATGTTCCTCTTGCCAAAAATGATGATACGATAGTCACTCAGTTTACAATGACAGAACTTGATGAGCTTGGTCTGCTGAAAATGGACTTTCTCGGCCTCAGGAACCTGACTGTTCTGCATGATGCTGAAACAATGGTAAAAAAGACACATCCGGAATTCTCCGTTGCAAATATACCGGATGACGATAAGGCAGTATTCGAGATGTATGCAAGGGCTGAAACAGAGGGTGTTTTCCAGTTTGAATCGAAGGGAATGAAAAATACGCTTTTACGGCTGCATCCGGAAAATCTGGAGGATATAATAGCCGTAATATCGCTGTATCGTCCCGGACCAATGGACTCTATTCCGAGATTCATAGAAAACAGGCATAATCCGGATAAGATAAAATATAAGCATCCTTTACTGAAGCCTATACTTGAGGTCACATATGGATGTATTGTATATCAGGAGCAGGTAATGCAGATTTTCCGTAGTCTTGCAGGCTATTCTCTCGGAAGGGCGGATATCGTAAGAAGAGCAATGGCAAAAAAGAAAAAGAAGGTAATGGACGAGGAAAAGCAGATATTCATATACGGTCTTACTGATAAAAGTGGAAATGTGATCGTTGACGGCTGCATACGCCGTGGAATATCTGAGGATCTTGCCATTGATATATTTTCTGAGATGGAGAGCTTTGCTTCATATGCTTTTAATAAAGCTCATGCAGCGGCATATGCCTATATTTCGTATCAGACGGCGTATATGAAGTACCATTATCCGAGTGAGTATCTTGCGGCGCTTCTTACAAGCGTACTGGGAGATACGGGAAAGGTATCAGCATATTTTGACGAATGTGTAAGAGAGAAAATAAAGATTCTTCCGCCGGATGTAAATGAGAGTGATATAGGATTCACTGTTTCAGAAAAAAGTATAAGATTCGGACTCAAAGCAATAAAAAATGTAAGCAGGTCTTTACTTGAAAGCATAGTGCGTGAACGAAGAAATGGAAGATTTACCTCCTTTTATGATTTTTGCAGTCGTGTATTCGGCTCGGATATGAATGTAAGGTCGCTTGAAAATCTTATCAAAAGCGGCGCGCTTGACGGTCTGGGAGCGTACAGGAAGCAGATGCTTATGTCTGCGCCGGATCTGATAAAGCAGATCGCGGATAAAAAGCAGAGTGGTCTTGAAGGACAGCTGGATCTTTTTTCTATGGATTACGGAGCATCATACAGTGAACCGCCTCTTCCTGATACGGATGAATTTCTGAAAAGTGAGCTTCTGGAAATGGAAAGGGAAGCCACAGGAATATATCTGAGCGGACATCCGCTTTCTGAGTTTGATGAGATCCGCAAGGAGATAAATGCGGACAGCATAGAATTTATAAAGGACGATGAAAGCGGATACTATCCGGACGGAAAAAAAGTGGATATTCTTTGTATGATAACAAGCATCAGGATCAGGGTTACGAAAAATGATTCAAGAATGGCAAATGTAATGATCGAGGACAGATATGGCTCTGTGGAGATGGTAGTATTTTCAAAGGCGCTGAGTGAGTACGGAATAATGTTGCAGGAAAATGCTGTAGTAAGAGTAAAGGGCAGAGTATCAAGAAAAGATGATGACAAGGTACAGATTTTTTGTGACAGGATACTTCCTGTTCCGAAGAAAAACAGCAGTGGAGCAACTAAAGCAACGGCAAAAATAAAACCAGGTTTATATCTGAGAGTGAAAAATGACAGCTGTAAGGAATATATCCGCGCAAAACAGATAATTGATATTTTTGACGGCCCTGTTCCGCTTTATATATATTTTACGGAAATCGGAAAGCTGTGGAGAACTCCGTCATCAATGTATGTGGATGCAAATGATGTAATGATAAGAGAGCTTAAAAAGCGTATCGGAAAAGAGAATGTGTCACTTGTTGAGGGGTGAAAAGATTGCGTATAGCCGGTATTGTGTGTGAATTCAATCCATTTCATAATGGACACGGATATCTCCTGCAAAAAGTCCGTGAGGACGGTTATAGTCATATAGCCGTATGTATGAGTGGCAGCTTTACACAAAGGGGTATGCCTGCAATATATGATAAATACTCACGCACAGCAGCGGCTTTGAAAAATGGCGCTGATATTGTACTTGAACTGCCTGTCAGTTTTGCCTGTGCCGGAGCAGAAAGATTTGCCTTTGGAGGAGTTTCTGTGCTTGATGGTCTTGGCTGCGTGGAAAGATTGTACTTCGGCAGCGAATCCGGCGATACTGAAAGACTTATCGGTACGGCAGAAGCATTGGATTCCGATGAGTTCAGAGCTTGCATCAAAAAAGAAGTGTCATCAGGTAAAACATTTGCTGCTGCAAGACAGACGGCAATTGATAGTATAGCCGGGAAAGAAGCTGCATCAGTGCTTTCAATGCCAAATGATACTCTTGCAGTGGAGTATATAAAAGCAATAAGAAAAATTGGAAGCGATATGCAGCCGTTTGCAGTTCTGAGAAAGGGCGCAGCCCATAACAGCGCTATATCTGACGGCAGTATTGCGAGTGCAATGTACATAAGAGAGCTTATCGGCAATGGGGATGATTCCTACAGGGATTTTATTCCGGAAAGTGCGCTTGCAGAATATGAAGCATCAGCAGCTCAGCCTTGCAGGGATGGCAGAGTAAAGGCTCTGGCAGCGGCAATGCTGTATAGACTGAGATCTATGAGCATATCAGAAATAGCACAGCTTCCGGAAATAAGCGAGGGGCTTGAAAACCGGATATATAGTGCTGTAAGAGTCTGCGGAGATATAGATTCGATCATAGGCAAAGTTAAGACAAAGCGTTATACATATGCAAGAATAAGGAGAATATTGAATTATGCCCTGCTGCATATTACCTCAGAGGAATATAAAAAGCCGCCTGCATATATAAGAGTGTTGGGATTTAACGACAGGGGAAAAGAAATACTTAGTATTGCAGGAAAAACTGCAAAACTGCCAATAGCTGTGAGAAGTACAGATATAAAGGATGAAGCATCAGTGGAGATGTTCAGACAGGAATGTTATGCCGATGATATATTTGCTCTTACCTGCCGGGATGTCCTTCCGTGTGGAAGAACCATGACGGAAAAGCCTGTAATAATTTGAGAATGTATATTTTACCCATTATTTTCAATAAAACTATGGTAATTGAGGAATATGTATGGTATAATATGAACATAATTTTGTGTATATCGGAGGTCTTTTTATGAATGTTACTCTTTTGGGCTGCGGCAGATGGGGTTCTTTTATCGGCTGGTATCTTGATAAAATAGGTCACAATGTTACGATCTGGGGTCTTAGCGATGCCCCTCAGTTCCTGGAAATAAAAAATACAAGAAAAAATAATATGCTTGAATTCAGGGACAGCATTAATGTTACCGATGACCTTACTGCTGCTGTGGATTCCGCTGAGGTCATGATAATATCAATAAGCTCTCAGGCTCTGAGATCATTTGTCCAGACGCTTGCAAAAGAGAATATCAAGGGAAAGAAAATAGTCCTCTGTATGAAGGGTATTGAGGTAGGTACGGGATGCCGCCTTACTCAGATAGTTGAGGAATATGTGCCGGAGGAAACTCAGGTGGCAATATGGGTAGGCCCGGGTCATCCGCAGGATTTCAGCAAGGGTATTCCTAACTGTATGGTGATCGATTCCAGACATGAGGAACTTAAACATTTTCTTATAGAAAAATTTTCGAGCAACCTTATCAGATTCTATGTGGGTAAGGATCTGATCGGAAATGAGGTCGGCGCTGCTGCAAAGAATACTATTGGTATCGCGGCAGGTATGCTTGACGGTCTGAACAGATCATCGCTTAAGGGTGCTCTTATGTCAAGAGGTACAAGGGAAATTGCAAGACTTATTGCTGCAATGGGAGGCAATGAGCTTTCTGCCTATGGTCTTTGTCACCTCGGAGATTATGAGGCTACTCTGTTCTCAAAATACAGCCATAACCGTATGTTCGGTGAAAGTCTTGTAAAGGGCGAAAAATATACTCTTCTTGCAGAGGGCGTTGATACTACAAAGGCACTTCTTCTTCTCGGAGAAAAGTATAATGTCGATCTTCCCATATGCAGGGCTGTAAATGAGGTCATAAAGGGTGAAAGAACAGCAGAGGAAATGCTTTCGGAACTGTTTTTACGCAGTATAAAGGTTGAATTCTGATGTATGAGCCGTACCGAAAATAACCGGTACGGCAAAGTCGTATAATATTATTTGCAGAATGGAAGGTGGATTATAGTGGATAAGGTAGAGCTTCTCTCTCCTGCCGGAGATATGGAATGTCTGGACAGCGCATTGAATTTTGGTGCGGATGCCATATACCTTGCTGGAAATGAATTCGGAATGAGGACTGCATCAAAGAATTTTTCAGTAGATGAATTGAAAATTGCAGTCGGAAAGGCACATGAAAAGAATGTTAAGGTGTATGTCACCTGTAATACCCTTCCGAGAAATAGTGAGATAGACAGACTTCCGCCATTTCTTGAGGCTGTTCAGGAATGTGGCGCGGATGCTTTTATTATAGCCGATCTTGGAGTGTTGTCGCTGGCGGCGAAGTATGCGCCGAAGGTGCAAAGGCATATCTCGACTCAGGCAGGAATAGTGAATTATCAGACCGCACGGGTATTGTATGATATGGGCGCGTCAAGAATAGTACTCGCAAGAGAGCTTCCGCTTGAGGAAATTGCACAGATGAGAGCAAAAATACCTGACGACCTGGAAATAGAGGTATTTGTGCATGGATCTATGTGTGTATCGTTTTCGGGTAGGTGTCTGATATCAAGCTATATGACGGGCAGGGACGCTAACCGAGGAGACTGCGCTCAGCCGTGCAGATGGAAATATCATCTTTTCGAGGAACACCGGGATGGACAGTATTTTCCTGTAGAGGAGGACAGCAGCGGAACATTTCTTTATAATTCGCGTGACCTGTGTATGATAGATCATATACCGGAGCTTGTAAAAGCGGGAATAAACAGTCTGAAGATAGAGGGCAGAGCAAAATCTTCTTATTATGTTTCTGTTGTCACTAATGCCTACCGCCACGCTATAGATGAGTATTATAAGACATACGGAACAAAGCCGATCCCGTCATGGATAAGGGAGGAGCTTGAAAAAATAAGCCACAGAGAATACAATACAGGATTCTTCTTCGGTTATGAGCCGGGACAGGTAACTGATAACGGCGGATATATAAGACATTATGAGGTCGTTGCGGTTTGCGATGAATATAAGGATCATACGGCATATCTTACACAGAGAAATAGGTTTTTCTCTGGTGACAGACTGGATGTGCTGCCGCCGAGCGGAGAACCGTTTGAAATCATGGTAGATTATATGCAGAATGAAAAGGGCGAACAGATAGAGGTTGCACCCCATGCCATGCAGAAGGTGATAATGCCGAGTAATGTTGAAATACCGGCAGGTTCGGTTCTGAGAAAGGTCAGGGAAAATTAATGAAGAGGAAAAAAATACTGAATATACATGGCTATCAGGGTAATGCGGCAAATGCGGCGTATCTTGCGCTGAGGAACTGTGATTTCGAGATAATATCACTGCAGATAGATTATGACAGGTCATCGCCGGATAGTGTGATGCAGATGCTGAATACACAGTTCACAAATAATTTCTGTGATGCTGTTGTCGGAACGAGTCTCGGAGGCTTTTATGCAGCGCTGATAAGTGCTAAGAATGAATGTCCGGCAGTGCTTATAAACCCGTGTCTGATACCATTTCTGCATTTGCCGAGACTGGGATATAGTGATGATGAGGGTGTTATGGAGTATATAAGACTGTTCTCCGGCATAGCAGATGCAAAAAATGATCTGGTATCTGTCATAGTCGGCGGAAAGGACGAGGTCATTGATACCCATGATCTTACAAGAAATCTGTTTCAGAATGAAAGGTTTGTGCTTGTCCCGTATGGAGAACACAGTGGGTCAACAATGCCGCTTGCAGATATTTTCAAGGATCATATGGATGGCTTTTTCGGTGAAAGAAGCTGAAACACAGATGGTGGTGTGAATGGATAGATTCAGACTTGTATCAAGCTATAAGCCTACGGGAGATCAGCCGCAGGCAATAGATACACTTGTGAGGAGTATCAATGCAGGAAACCGGGAGCAGACACTCCTCGGAGTTACCGGATCGGGAAAAACATTTACAATGGCAAATGTTATTGAAAGACTTAACCGACCGACATTGGTGCTTGCACATAATAAGACACTTGCAGCGCAGCTCTGCTCGGAGTTCAGGGAGTTTTTTCCTGAAAATGCAGTGGAGTATTTTGTGTCGTACTATGACTACTATCAGCCGGAGGCGTATGTTCCTACGACTGATACCTATATAGAAAAGGACAGCTCAATAAATGATGAAATAGATAAACTCAGACACTCGGCAACACTGGCGCTTTCTGAACGCAGAGATGTAATAATCGTGGCAAGTGTTTCGTGCATATATTCGCTCGGAAACCCGATAGACTACCGTAATATGGTTATCTCACTCAGACCGGGTATGGAAAAAAGCCGTGATGAGCTTCTGAAAAAATTGGTGGAACTACAGTACGAACGAAATGACATAGATTTTACAAGAAATAGATTCAGGGTGCGTGGAGATGTAGTTGAGATATTCCCGGCGTATTCCTCGGATACTATAATAAGAGTTGAATTTTTCGGAGATGAAATAGACAGGATAAGCGAGATAAACCCTATAACAGGGGAAAACCGTATGAATCTGAAACACGCTGCGATATATCCGGCATCACATTATATAGTGCCGAAGGAAAAAGTAGAGATCGCAGTGAAGGAAATTGAAAAAGAACTTGAGGAAAGAATAAAATACTTTAAGGACAGGGGTAAACTGATCGAGGCTCAGAGAATAGAACAGAGAACAAGATATGATATTGAAATGCTCCTGGAAATAGGATTTTGCAGCGGTATCGAAAATTATTCAAGAGTGCTTTCAGGAAGAAAGCCGGGTTCGGTCCCATATACGCTTCTTGATTACTTTCCGGAGGATTTTGTTCTGTTTGTGGATGAATCCCATGTAATGCTTCCGCAGGTAAGGGGTATGTACGGCGGCGACAGGGGCAGAAAGGAAAATCTTGTTGAATACGGATTCAGACTGCCTTCTGCATATGATAACAGACCGCTTAATTTTGATGAGTTCTACAGCAGGATAAATCAGGCTGTATTCGTCAGCGCAACACCAGGAGATCTGGAGCTTGAAAAGAGTGCGGTAGTTGCTGAACAGGTCATCCGACCGACTGGACTGCTTGATCCGGAGATAAGCGTCCGTCCGGTAGAAGGACAGATGGATGATCTGATCTCAGAGATAAATATGAGGGCTGAAAAGGATCAGAGAGTCCTTGTTACGACTCTGACAAAAAAGATGGCGGAGGATCTGACAGAGTATCTGTCTAAGGTAGGAATAAAGGTCAGGTATATGCACCACGATATAGATACTGTGGAGCGTATGCAGATAATAAGGGATCTGAGACTTGGAGAGTTTCAGGTTCTGATAGGTATAAATCTTCTGCGGGAAGGACTTGATATTCCGGAGGTGTCACTTGTGGCCATACTGGATGCCGATAAGGAGGGTTTCCTCAGAAGCGAAAGATCACTGATACAAACTATAGGCAGGGCTGCAAGAAATGCCGAAGGCAAGGTAATAATGTATGCTGATACTGTAACTGATTCGATGGAAAAGGCAATAACCGAAACAGAAAGAAGAAGAAGCATACAGAAAAAATATAATGAGGAAAATGGTATCGTGCCTAAAACTATTACAAAAAAGGTAAGCGATATCATTGAGATTTCTTCACACAGCGAGGAAAAACTGCGGGAAAAAACAAAGCTCTCAAAAGCAGAAAGAGAAAAGCTGATAGCTCAGCTGACAAAGGAAATGAAGGCGGCGGCAAAGCTGCTTGAATTTGAACACGCTGCATATCTTAGGGATAAGATAAAAGAACTGCAGGGATGATAAATAAACAGATGATGGAGGAGATGACATTATGGAAATTCTGGGTCTTGACAAAATCAAACAAATGAACGAAAATAGTAATGTTGAAGCTGAGGTCGGCGGTCTTGGATTTATTAAACAGATCGAAAGCCACCTCGTACTTGATGATGAACATGAGGAAAAACAGCAAAGGCGTGAGGAAAAAGAAAATCAGCCGGTGCTTCATCATGATGGTATCGGTTTTAATGAACCTCAGATAAATGTTACAGGACTTGAACATATCCGTACTGTAGGCGCTCAGCCGCAGCCGAAGATGTCATCATTTGCCGTTAAGCTCATACAGCTTGTTAATCAGGCAAAAGAACTTGATGCGGGTCTGAAGGTGTTTGGCGCGGATAAGCATATGTATAAGTTTAATCCGGTAATACAGCTTTCAAAGGTCAGGGACTTTGAAAGGAGACATAAGATCACGCTGCCGGAGGGCTATGTTGATTTTCTGACACAGGTAGGAGATGGCGGAGCAGGTCCTGACCTGGGACTGTATTCTCTGGATGAGGTGGAATTCAATAACTATACGGATCATTCACCGGTATCTTGCAGCTATGATGTCATACGCTCAAGAAGCGATTACTATACTGTACCGTATGTTATTGAAGGCAAGGAACCGCTTATAAACTCTCAGCTTACGGAGGATAAGTGGTTTGAATGGTATGAGAACCTCGGTAAGCTCAGCGCAAGCGGAAAGGACTTTAAAAGGGTTACTACAGAGCTTTATAATGGTATGGTCGAGATATCCGCAATGGGCGGTACAAATGCAATGTATCTGATCTGTACCGGCGATCTTAAAGGACAGGTCGCTGCATTTATGCTTGATATTGATGATAAGGTGCATCTGTTCAATATTACATTTGAGGAATGGATGCTCGGACACTTCCAGAAGATAATTGCTAATCTGGAAAAGAAAAAGTAAGCATTTTTCGGAAAAGGGGAAAAGGATTTGGCAAATCAAAAGCAAACCTATGGCAATGAAAGTATCGTTACGCTGAAGGGCGCGGAAAGAGTACGCAAAAGACCGGCGGTTATTTTTGGATCTGACGGTATCGAGGGCTGCGAACATTCGGCATTTGAGATACTTTCCAATTCTATTGATGAGGCTCGTGAGGGCTATGGCAGTGAGATAATAATGACAAGATACCGGGATCACTCTCTGGAGGTCGAGGATTTCGGAAGAGGTATCCCGGTGGATTATAATAAGAATGAGGATCGCTATAACTGGGAGCTTGTCTTTTGTGAGATGTACGCAGGGGGCAAATATAATAACAGTGAGGCGGAAAGCTATGAGTTCTCTTTGGGACTTAACGGACTTGGACTTTGCTCAACTCAGTATTCATCCGAGTATATGGATGTTGAGATAAGGCGTGACGGAACCCTATTTAAACTGCATTTTGAGCATGGAGAAAATATCGGAGGTCTGAAAAAAGAGGAATATAAGGGCAGAAAAACAGGAACAAAAATAAAGTGGAAGCCGGATATAGAGGTCTTTACAGATATCAATATTCCGGATGAGTATTTTACGGATATAATACGCAGACAGGCTATAGTTAATTCCGGCGTAAGGTTTTTGTATCGTTCTGAAAAAGAGGACGGCAGCTTCGATGAAATGGAGTTTATGTACGAAAACGGTATAGAGGATCATGTAAAGGAGCTTGTCGGCGAGGATTCACTGTCAACCGTACAGTGCTGGAAAACGGAAAGAATGGTTCGTGACCGCGATGATAAGCCGGAATATAAGACAAAAATAAATATAGCTCTGGCATTTTCAAATAAGGTCAGCACAGCGGAATATTATCATAATTCCTCATGGCTGGAATACGGCGGCGCGCCGGAAAAAGCAGTGAGGAATGCCTTTGTGTATTCAATTGACTCATATCTGAAGGCTAATGGTAAATATACTAAAAATGAAGCAAAGATAAATTTTGATGATGTCCGTGACTGCCTTGTTATTGTGATATCATCATTTTCAAGCGTTACTTCTTATGAGAACCAGACAAAAAAAGCAATAACCAATAAGGGCATACAGGATGCTATGACGGAATATCTGCGTCATCAGCTGGAAGTGTATTTTGTTGAAAATAAACTCGATGCAGAAAAAATAGCCGGACAGGTGCTTATAAATAAGAGAAGCCGTGAAAGCGCAGAAAAAACAAGACTGAACATAAAGAAAACTCTTGCCGGAAATATGGATATGACGGGCAGAGTTGCAAAGTTTGTTGACTGCCGCAGTAAGGATAAGAATGAAAGAGAGCTTTTTATCGTGGAGGGTGATTCTGCTCTTGGCGCCTGCAAGCAGGCAAGGAATCCTGATTTTCAGGCTATCATGCCGATAAGAGGAAAAATACTGAATTGTCTGAAAGCGGATTATAATAAGATATTCAAAAGCGAGATAATCACTGATCTTCTCAAAGTGCTTGGATGCGGTGTAGAGGTCAAGTCGAAGGCAAACAAGGATCTGGCTACATTCGACCTTGAACTGCTCAGGTGGAATAAGATAATACTCTGCACAGATGCGGATGTGGATGGATTCCATATAAGAACACTTCTCCTGACTATGATTTACAGACTTGCACCTACGCTTATACGAGAGGGAAAGGTTTTTATAGCTGAATCACCGCTGTATGAGATAACATCAAAGGAGAAGGTGTATTTTGCCTATACCGAGGCTGAAAAGGAACAGTTTATAAAGGAGATAGGCAGTCAGAAATTCACAATACAGCGCTCAAAGGGACTTGGCGAAAATGAACCCGATATGATGAGCCTTACAACAATGAATCCGTCAACACGCAGACTTATAAAGGTCATGCCGGATGATGCGGCAAGAACAGGTGAGATATTCGATATACTGCTTGGAGATAATCTTGCAACAAGACGGGATTATATAACTGAAAACGGGGCAAGATTCATAGATAATGTGGATGTATCCTGATTAGTGTACTGGGAGAGGAAAAATGGCAAGAAAGAAAACGACAAGAGCTTCTGCTTCGCCTGCAAAAATGCAGGGATATATCGCAGGAGCAGGCGAAATAGTTGAGGAAAAGATAATCTCAACACTGGAAGATAACTTCATGCCCTATGCGATGAGTATAATACTCAGCCGCGCTATCCCTGAGATAGACGGCTTTAAGCCATCGCACAGGAAACTTTTATATACGATGTATAAGATGGGGCTTCTTGGACAGACAAGAACAAAATCTGCAAATATCGTCGGACAGACCATGAAGCTGAATCCTCATGGCGATGCTGCCATATATGATACAATGGTTCGTCTGAGCAGAGGATATGAGGCTCTGCTGCATCCTTTTGTGGATTCAAAGGGGAACTTCGGAAAGTTTTATAGCCGTGATATGGCGTGGGCAGCATCAAGATATACTGAGGCAAAGCTTGACCCT
>CACZSM010000121.1 GCA_902783815.1 uncultured Ruminococcus sp. | reverse complement strand
TGTTGCCATTTTCTATGGATAAGCTATATACTTATTATATCAAATATTATTAACTATTCGTTATTCGTTATTCTCTATTCTCTCCTTCTGCTGACATGGAGAAATGCCCTGACTCTTTAGCCATTATGTATGTTACTATCTACAATTAAGCTCCAGAAGCCGCGTAGGAGAAACAATAGAAAAAAGCCTGATGCAGAGGCTGCGGAGGATATACAGAGAAGAATTAACGAAAATACAGTTTTTTCTGATGATATGTAATCATAGAGATCACAGCGGCATATATATTGTCGGGGTGATGATATGAACAGACCGACCGTTTTACCGAATTTATTGAAGGATTACATTAATTGCTTCCGGCGCACAGCAGAGCTTTACAGGCTTCTTTCACGGTCAGCGCCAAATGAAAGGGAGCAGCGTATGCTTGATGGATTTTCACATGAATGTCAGCAGACAGCGGAGGAGCTTTCAGGCTCATATCGTGCAATGACAGGGTATATATCCGAGAATGAACCGGTACAGATAAAGGAAACAGGTTCATACAGGAGTGTGATAAGGGGCAGGATAGGGGCTGAAACAGGTCTGTCAAGGCAGCTGAGGGAAGTATATATGGACACAAACAATTACCGGCTGAAAAGAATATTTTTTACAGCATATCATGAAGCGTTTGAGAGGTCTTTAATTCTGATGGAGATGCTTTTAAATTCGTAGATCTGTATGAAGGGATGAACATTAAACGGAAGTTGATAGAGTATTGTTCGCGAAAATATGCAGGGAGGTAAGGGTCATTTCCATAGCCTTTCCGTATATAAAACATACAGAGGAATTTCAGAAATTGACCTTATCGCCCTGCTCATAATGTTTTAAGGCAATAATGCCGTTTTATCAGGTAACTGCTTTACAGATCACGCCTGTTTAACTTGCATTAATCAGAAATCAGGCACTTTATCAGGAAAAGCGTACTGACGATCATATATGCGAAAAAGAAAAATATAAGCGCAATTATCGCTGTAGAGAGGATATCTCCGACAGTAAGGGTCAGCGCAACACCTATGACAGATGAAAATAATGCGCCGAAAACGCCTGTTATTATTCCGCCGAAATGACACCTGATACAGTCAGCGATCTTACCGCAGGAGCAGGAAGCTGCCGGCAGGATAAGAAGAGCCGTAAGATACACTGCGGCTGCCGCGAGGGTCGTCCATGCTGCAGCAGCAGGCACTGTGAGAAGGGAATTTATAAAAAGCAGAACTCCTGCAACTGCAAATAGTATGCCGCTTATTATTCCTACGAGTATCATCATACCTTTTGTACAGGTCGTACATTCAACAGTGGGCTGGCTGTCGGTGGGCTGGCAGCAGCCATAATTACAATTACACAGCATTTTATTCAACTCCATTCATATCCGGAAAAAAGACCGGATCCGTTATTATACAAAAGCAGCGTTTTTTTATTGCTGCCTGATATATAATATGCCGGAACTGAAAAAACGGTGCCGTCAGAAATATTTGTAAGGATGATAAAAATGATAAGATCCAGAAAACAAATGTCAGAAACATATCTCATAGGATCAATACTTGCGCTTGTCGGGGGATATTTTGATGCTTATACATATATTGCAAGAAATCATGTTTTTGCAAATGCCCAGACGGGTAATATAGTTTTGCTTGGAATTAATTTATTTTCCGGAGATTTTACAAAAGCGCTGTCATATTTTCTCCCGGTATTTGCATTTTTTGCCGGAGTCCTTGTCTGCGAGGTATTCAAAAGATACCGACGGCATCTTCCGTTTCACTGGAGACAGTATGTAATTTTTCTGGAGCTTGCAGTAACTGTAATAGTAGCATTTCTTCCACAGGGCAGAGTATCGGGAATAAACTGTGACCTTATCGCCAATATTTCTATATCCTTTGTATGCAGTCTGCAGGTGCAGAGCTTCCGCAAGATAAGGGGGATAAACTGCGCTACTACAATGTGTACAGGAAATCTGCGAAGCGGTACAGATTGTCTGATGGCATATTTTACAAAAAAAGATAAGCAGCAGCTTCATTCAGCCGGAAAATATTACGGTATTGTAGGGCTGTTCATGTCAGGGGCGGTACTCAGTTCATATATTACATATGTTCTTGCAGAGAAGTCAGTTCTTGTCTGCTCATTCGGACTTTTAGCTGTGCTTTTACTTATGTTTATAAAGCCGGAGGAAAACAAAGACACATAATGTACATAGCCGTACATTATGTGTCATTTTGGTTTTTTAGGTTATATATTTCGTCATATCATCTCAGATATACTGGAGGATTTATAAAAAGCTGTACCCAGAAGATTTTTCCATCGGTCTTATATACTCCTACGCCAATTTCAGACATATCGGTAGTGAGTATATTATCCCTATGACCATCGGAATTCATCCATGCTTCAACTGCCGCTTCGGGAGTAGGATAATATTGTGCGATATTTTCTGCTGCTCCCCAGTTATCTATGCCGTAATCGTTAAGCACTGAAAAGCATAAACTGCCGTCCGGGCGTCTGTGTGAGAACAGCTCAGCAAGCTCCTGCGCTCTTTTTGCAGCTGCCTCTGAAAGGAGACTATACTCTGTAAGAGG
>CACZSM010000120.1 GCA_902783815.1 uncultured Ruminococcus sp. | reverse complement strand
GGGCAGAAGCCGTTACCTATTCAGAGATGTCTGCGCTCGATCAGTATGCCTATGGAGGGGACGATCTTGGCGCGGTCTATACGAAGTCATCAACGACATTCAAGGTGTGGGCGCCGACCGCAAGCAAGGTGCAGCTGAAACGCTATAAGACCGGAAGCGATACCGAAAGCGGAGCAGGCGTTATCGGCATAGTTGATATGACAAGTCAGAGTCAGGGCATATGGTCAGCAACTGTTCAGGGTGATATCGCCGGAACATACTATACCTACCTTGTAACAGTGGATAATACTACAAGGGAAACTGTTGATATCTATGCAAAATCAACAGGTGTAAACGGAATGAGGGGTATGGTAATAGACCTCGACAGCACTGATCCCGTAGGCTGGGAAAATGATAAGAGGGTAAGCTGTCCGAACCAGACGGATGCCGTGATCTGGGAGGCTCATGTGCGTGATTTTTCCTCGTCATCTGATTCAGGCATGAAAAACAAGGGCAAGTTCCTTGCGTTTACCGAAACAGGCACTACTGTTAACGGCGATGGCGTACATCCGACAGGTATAGACTATCTTGCGGATCTTGGAGTAACTCATGTACACCTCCTTCCGGTATATGACTACGGCAGCGTTGACGAAACAAAACTGAGTACGGATCAGTTCAACTGGGGCTATGACCCGATGAACTATAATACTCCGGAAGGCTCGTATTCAACTAACCCGTATGACGGAAATGTACGAGTAAATGAATTCAAGCAGATGGTACAGGCACTGCATAAGAAAAATATAGGTGTTGTAATGGATGTTGTATATAACCATACCTATGCAGGAAATTCCAATATCAATGACTGGTTCAACTATACTGTACCGAATTACTATTACCGTCAGAATTCAAAGGGTACATTCTCAAATGCGTCCGGATGCGGCAATGAGACTGCCAGCGACAGAGCAATGTATCAGAAGTTCATGGTAGATTCACTTGTCTATTGGGCAACGGAATATCATCTTGACGGCTTCCGCTTCGACCTTATGGGCATACATGATGTCGATACGATGAATAAGATAAGAACAGAGCTTAATAAGATAAATCCTGATATACTCATCTACGGTGAGCCGTGGTGGGCAGAAAGCTCGCCTTGTCCTAAGGCTACGGCAGTACAGGGAAATATGTATCTTGTTGATGCAGAGGTCGCTGCGTTCAATGATAAGGTAAGAGATGCCATAAAGGGAAGCTGCTTCAATGCTGCTGATCCGGGATTCATACAGGGTGCTGTAGGATTTGAAACAGCGCTCAAGGGCGGAATACAGGCAAACTCTACGGATATGGCAGGAACAGGAAAATGGTCCAAGCAGCCGTCACAGACAGTTACATATACCTCCGCGCATGATAACTATACGCTATATGATAAGCTGGTAAAATCCTGTAAGGGCGGCTCGGGCTACGGCAACCGCTATGATGACCTCGTTAAGATGAATAAAATGGCAGGCGGTATAATCCTGACCTCTCAGGGTATGTCCTTCTTCCAGGCTGGCGAGGAATTCGCAAGAAGTAAATACGGCGACGAAAACAGCTATAAATCATCTACAAGCATAAATCAGCTGAAATGGGCTAATACAGTTACATATTCTGATCTGACAAATTATTATAAAGGTCTTATAGAGATAAGAAAAGCATATGCTCCTTTCCGTGACCCGACAAATGTAAGCAATAATACGATCTACTTCTCATGGGGAACAAACTGTCCGGATAAGGTTGTTGCATTTACAATGTACAATAAGTACAGCACAGGCAAGGAATGGAATTTTGCGGCAGTAATACACAATGCTAATACGACTTCCCAGACTGTAAAGCTGATGACATATGATGGTGTCACCCTTCCGTCACAGTGGGTAGTGGTTGCAGACGGCGATAAGGCAGGTACGGTATCTCTTGGAACGACAGGCTCAACTGTAACGGTTCCGGCAAGATCTACAATGGTGCTTATCGACAAGACCAGCTTTGACAATACCGACCTCCAGAAGAAATGTACGGTTACAGTAAATCATATCGACAAGTCAACAGGCAATACCGTATCTACAGAAAAGCTGACGGGCGAGGCAGGCGCATCCTATACAACTTCTCCGAGCAATACCCTTATCAGTCAGGGATATACGGTATCGTCAGTTACCGGCAGCACAACAGGAACATTCTCTGAGGAAGGCGCAGTAGTAAACTACTACTATACACTGGATATGACCAGGTACGGCACAGTCACAGTAAAGTACATAGACAGCAATACAAAGGAAACCATAGCCGATACGGAAACAAAAACAGGTCTTATAGGCAGCAGCTACAGCTTTACGGCAAAGTCTATAAGAGGCTATGAGCTTGCAGACGGACAGGCATCAACACAAAGCGGAACATATGCAGCCGGTACAAAGGAAATAACATTCAGATATGTACAGGCTGAGGAAACCGGAATAACTATACATTACTATAACTCAAACAGCTGGACACAGGTTGCTATGTATGTATATACCGAGGTAGGCTCAACTGCAACACTGTATTCAGGTCCGTGGCCGGGTACCCTTATGACAACAGACGGCAACGGCTGGTTCACAGGAAAAATAGATACTGTTGACAGTGCGCTGTTTATTGCAAATAATAATGATACCATTAACGGCGCTCAGGATCCTTCAAAAGTCGGTCAAAAGGGATATGAAGTCAGCGGCGAGGTCTGGGTAAAGAACAGCATGGTTTATCCGACAGGCAAGGTGACTGTAAAATATGTCACCGATACCGGAGATGTTCTTGCAAGCAGCGTACTCAAGGGAATGGCTGACGGTTCTAACAGCTATTCGACAACGGCAAAGACATTTGACGGATATACTCTGAAATCTACTCCTTCAAACGCATCCGGAAAATATACCAAGGCTGATATAACTGTTACTTATACATACAAGTCAAATGAAGTAGTCCCGACCGTACTTACAAATAATTCTACAATCGCAAGAACATCCGTTCCGAAAGATACATCTGTATCTGTAAAGGGTGCGGCATCAGGCGGCGACGGCAGTTATAAATATGCGTTCTATTACAAGAAGTCAACAAGTGCTGCATGGGCGACCATAGGTGAGCTTTACGGCAATACGACTGAAGTCAGCTTTGCGCCGGCAGCTGCTGCAACATACTATGTAAAGGTAAATGTAAAGGACGGCACAGGCAAAATAGTAACAAAGCAGTTCACTCTGAAATCTACGACCCCGACTTCCTCCGATCTCCAGAATACATCCACACATAATTCTACTGGTATCGTAAAGGGAACAGCGATAAAAATAACCGGCAAGGCGACAGGCGGCGCAAGCGGCTATAAGTATGGCTTCTACTATAAGAAAACTACAAGCAAGGCATTTACAACTCTCGGCACAGAATATGGCAGTGCTACAACTGCTACATTTACTCCGGGTTCGGACGCAGATTACAATATAAGGATAAATGTCAAGGACAGCAGCGGAACTATCGTAACAAAACAGTATAAGATACTGAGAAAGGGTACAACAGCCCTTACGAATAATTCTACAGTAAGCACAACTTCTCCGAAGGTTGGTGATACTGTTACCATAACGGGCGCAGCATCCGGCAGTACGACTCCTTATAAGTTTGCTTATTACTACAAGAAATCATCAGCATCAAGCTATACAACAATAGGCACAGAGTTCGGTACAGCAACGACTGCGAAATTCAAAGTCACTGCGGCAGCTACCTATAATGTCAAGGTAAAGGTAAAGGACAGCATAGGAAATATAGTAGAAAAGCTCTTCACAGTTAAGGCAACAGCAGCATCCTCCGGCGGTGTTCTTGCAAACAGCTCTTCGATAAGCGCCACAACGGTTGCAAAAGGGACAACTGTAACGGTCACCGCAAAAGCAAGCGGCGGAACAACTCCGTACAGCTATGCAGTATATTACAAGAAATCTACAAGCTCCAACTGGACTGCTATCGGCACAGAGTACGGTACAGCAACGACCTATAAATTTACCCCGGCATCAGCTGCGACATATAATGTTATGGTAAAGGTAATGGATAATACCGGAGAAACAGCAACAAAGAATTTCACGGTGACATCAACATAAAAGGTACTGATTATTCCGATGACACTCATTAATTGACCGTCAGGAAATAATGATGTTATTAACTAACTGGTGCGTGACCGCAAAGCGGTCACGCACCAGCACTGTACCATAAGTAGGAGGTATATGTATAAATGGACGATGACAAACATACAGATCTGGAAAAACTGAAAGAGGAGTGTATGAACTGTACAGCCTGTGAACTTTGCAGCGGTAGGAAAAATGTAGTTTTCGGAACAGGCGTACCGGATGCAGAGGTAATGTTCATCGGAGAAGGCCCCGGCGAACAGGAGGATATCAAGGGTGAACCATTCGTAGGAAAGGCAGGAATACTCCTTGATAAAATGCTTGCGGCTGTTGATCTGGACAGAAATAAAAATATCTACATAGCCAATATAGTGAAATGCCGCCCTCCTCAGAACAGGGATCCGAAGCCGGAGGAACAGGAGCATTGTATCGGATGGCTGCGCAGACAATTTGCTGTAATCAGACCTAAAATAGTGGTATGTCTTGGCAGAATAGCGGCAACAAGAATAATCCGTCCGGATTTCAGGATATCAAAGGAACACGGACAGTTCGTGTCAAAGGGCGGAGTGCTGATGACTGCAATACTCCATCCGGCAGCGCTTCTACGATATCCGGAAAACAAGCCGGCAGCCTTTGAGGATTTCCTCAGTCTTCAGGAAAAAATAAAAACCGTATGCGAAAGAACATACGGTAATGATGATATATGATGTCAGACAGAGGATATGATATCCCTTATGACCTCCCCGGCAATGATAAGTCCGGCAGCGGACGGTACAAATGCTATGCTTGCCGGAACAGACTTGCCTGTTTGGGGGTCTTTCATGCTTATCTGAGGATGCAGCGGTTCTTCCTTTGAATAGACCACTTTCAGTTTTTTGATTCCTCTTTTTTTAAGCTCTCTCCGCATTACTCTTGCAAGCGGACATACAGATGTACTGTATATATCGGCTATTTCAAAAAGCTCCGGATGAAGTTTATTTCCAGCCCCCATCGAGGATATGATGGGGGTTTTTGTTTCCTGTGCCCTTACTGCGAGATCTATTTTTGCACTTATGGTATCAACGGCATCCACAATATAGTCATATACTGTGAAATCGAACTGGCCTGCAGTTTCCGGAGTATAGAAAATATCATATGTATTTATCCTGACATCCGGATTTATGGATAAAGCCCTTTCAGCTGCCGCGCGGGTCTTTGTCATACCTACAGTATTTTGTACGGCTATTATCTGGCGGTTGATATTGCTTACAGAAACAGTGTCCCTGTCTATGATGTCAAGCTCGCCTATGCCGCTTCTCACCAGGGCTTCAATGACATATCC